>JAEFBC010000004.1 GCA_016292155.1 Saccharofermentans sp.
CCTGGTCGCCAAAATTCTGCAGCGCCGAATTCTTAATATCCAGATCATCGTAATCGACCTTGATGTCAGTCTTGTAGCTCTTGCCGAGATCTTCCTTGCTTATGTTCCAGCAGTCAAAATCCTTTTTGAAGAGCCCCACGAGCCAGCCTCCGAAGAATCCTGCCAACACCAGCAAGACCCCGATAAGCATTAATAAAGCCGTGATGATTATCGCTTTTTTGTTTCTCTTTCTCATGCGCTTACCCCATACTGACCAACAACTGCGCTGCAAAGTTCAAACATAGGATAACAAACAGAATATCTTTCAATCAACTGTTTGACCATCGTGATATAATCCTGATATTGTTTTTTGAAAAGTACAGGGGGAAATATGGATACATTTTCAGAAGCACTTTTAAGCGGGAAAACAAATAAGATACCGGAAGAATTTGACTGGTTCGCACCGCTTCTCGGAGACTGGGACTGCGACTACTACGACGAGTATGTCAAAGGCGAGAAGCGCCATGTAAAAGGCGAATGGATCTTCAGACGCGTATTGGAAGGAACAGGTGTTCAGGACATCTTCATCTTCCCTTCCAGAGCCACAAAGGAAGACCATCCCGAGCCCGACGGCGAATACGGTTCATCACTTCGCATGTTCAACAGGAACAAGGAGTGGTATGACGTTGTCTACACATGTGCAGGCACCATGAAGAGACTCACATTCAGAAAAGAAGGCGACAGACTTGCCGGTAAAGTATTAGATGAGGAGAGCACCTACTGGATCTTCTCAGACATCACGGAAAACAGCTTCCACTGGGAGTATGTGATGAATAAGCAGGACGGAACCCGCGAACTCGTTTGCGAGATCTATGGCAAGAGGATTTCCTGACGGATTGTCTTAAGTAAACCTTGCAGATCATGTTTTGGAACAAGCCTGAAGTAAAGATCATCAAAGAGATCGACACCGCCGAGCAGTGGTGGTGCAGTTCAGCTGTCCTCTTCTCTGTAAAAAACGGCAAGAATACCATCCGCAACAGATTCAGCCCGATAGACAAAGACTACGAATACTATGCCCAATTACAGCTGAACGGGAAACCGCTGGCGCAGGGCAAATATCCTGAATGCCCCACCTGCAAAGCCATGCTGGCAACAGGTTACGGCATAGAGAATATCGACTGTCCGGAGCTTGAAGCTGCCAGAACTTGTATGAATTCCGGATTCGTGAGCATCACGGATTCGGCAGAGAAGATCAAGCCTCTTCTTGGTCTGTTAAGAGACGGTTATTATGTGCTTGCAGATACAATCTGTTTTCCGTCAGACGGAGACGGCAATTTCTTCTATGAAGTTCCCAACGAGATGAGACATTACGATGCTGCCTGTTACGGATACTATCTGGATTTCCATACCGTTCAGCATTTTCCGTTGTTCCTGTATCCTACACAGTCTTCTTCGCTCATTAACAGTGAGCGTGTAGAATACTATGCAGAGAAGATGAGATCTGAAGAAGAGCCTCCGAGAGCGCTGGCTTTACATATGTACGGGTTCATGAATCTGCTTCTTGACGGGCATCATAAAGCCTGTGCCGCTGCAAGTCTGGGTAAATGCGTCAGGTGCCTTACGATCATTCCCTGTGATGCAAGTAATTATGTTGAAGCCACAGTTATAAGAGGAGTCAGCTATAAGATCTGCAATCCCCAGATAAAGACACTTATGTTTGCAGGCCTTAAGTTCGATGCAGAAGAAGAAATACATTATCTTGATGTTCATAAAGAGCCGGGGGCAACAAGCAATATCTCTTTCCAAAGGTATCCTCTCACAGATACCGCGATCCATTATGGTCCGGCAAGATTTCCGACGGTCAGGGATCTCGCAGTTATCCTGGAGGCTGAGAATGAAGTTAAGGGCCTGCTTCCTGAATTTGATCCCGATGTCCTTTCACGGCTGAATTACGAAGATACGGATGCTGCTGACAGTTATCTGGAAGCTATTCTGCATTTTATTGCATTTATAGATCAGGATTCGGCATACAAACTTGCAAGTTCAATAGTAAAGAAAGGCGACGGATATAAGAGACATAGGCGCGTCCGTGCCGCACTTTTGTACCTCCTGAATTTCAGAAGTGATGAGACTGAACAGCTGTTTGCGGATTTCTATCTTGCTCACGATGAGAAAGATGAGAATTATGAGATTGCCAACTCTTACTGGAAGGACAGCAAATAATTGCCGTTGGACAAGAAGCTGCTTAAGATCAAACAGAGATCACTCTTCGACGTTGACTATCCTTACATAGCGGCTTAACGCGTATTCACCGTCGTGGCATTCGCCCGGGAAGTATGCGCTCATGTCAGAGCTCTTCGTAACACGTATCAGACCGCACTGCGTGAACTTCCCTGCAAGGTATTTTCTCTCATGCTCAGGGCATATGAGACCTGCCGTCTGGAGATGATATCTTCCGGCATAAAGGACCTTTCCGATGTTCTCTCTGGGCAGGGGCTTTACCAGGACATTGCACATCATGGGC
>JAEFBC010000242.1 GCA_016292155.1 Saccharofermentans sp.
ATTTTAATTCCAGATATGTTCTTGATGTACTTAAGAATATTGATGATGAAGAAATCAAGGTTGAAGTTAACGGCGGTCAGGGACCCTGCATTATCAAGCCTGTTGAAGGTGAAAAGTACATTTATCTTATTCTTCCTATCAGAAGATAATGTTCATAAGAAGCATACATTTAGAAAACTTCAGAAATTACGGAAGGCTCGATTTAGACGTCGGGCCTTCTGTTAATATCTTTTACGGTAATAACGCCCAGGGAAAGACAAATCTCGTCGAAGGCATCTATGTAGCTTCCAGTATTGCTTCACACCGTACGAGTAAGGATCAGGATCTTATCAGATTTGGCGAAAATGAGTACAAGACATCATTGGACCTTACTGATGACGATGGCAGCAATGTGCAGTTATCCTCCTGTTTTTATACTGAAAAATCGGCTTTAAGCAAAAACGGAAGAACCGGAAGAATGCTTATCGTGGATAATGCTCCGGCAGACAAGATCTCTGATTATATCGGTATCTGTAACATTGTTATTTTCGCTCCTGAAGACTTAAATATCGTCAAAAATGCCCCTGCTTACAGGAGAAAGTTCTTAAATACACTGATATCGAAGATCTCTCCTTCATATTTCAATCTCTTAAGCAATTACAGCAGGCTTCTGGCACAGAAAAATGCCCTCTTAAAGAGCATTAAAAACGTTGAAAATGTATCAGACGCTTATAACGACCAGCTGGATTTCTGGGATTTCTCATTAGCTGAGCTCTCAGCAGAGATCATTTTGAAGAGATTCAGGTTTTCAAAGCTGATATCTGATATCGCTTCAAGGCATCACGGAAGCATTTCAGGAGGCAAAGAAAACCTCTCTATTGAGTACAACACCATATTTGGCGTTGTAGGGGCCTTAGAAACGTTTCTGACGAAAAACAGTAAATATGACGACTATATGGGTAAAGGCCTCTCAGAAGGCGATTATGGGCGTATAAAGGGCATTATCTCGGATTTGGTACTTGCCAAGCTCAAATCAGTCAGAAATTACGACATAGATAAGCACATTTCATCCATAGGAATCCACAGGGATGACATCATAATCAAATTGGATGATCTGGAGATGAAGAAATTCTCATCACAGGGCCAGCAGAGGACTGCTGCGCTCGCTTTAAAGCTCTCTGAACTTGAGATCATTAAGATGTTCGTCTCCTCTACCCCGATACTCATTCTGGACGATGTTTTCTCCGAACTCGACAAGACCAGAAGAATGAGCCTTGTATCGGCCATGAAAGACGCCCAGATCTTTATCACGTGCACTGACAAGAATATGATCGGCGAAGAGATCGATATCATGGAAGGCGCCGATAAAGCCGAATTTTACCGTGTAGATGGCGGCAATATCACAAAAGAAGCGTGATTTTAGGACAATTTATGCTAAAAACCGGGCAAAACTGCCCCATTCTTATATTATAATAAACATATTATTCTTCCCTTTTATGTTATAATTTATAGGTTAGAAGAGGATTTTAGGACGATCCGGAGGCCCAAAATGTTCATACATATCGGCAATGATCTGTCAGTGCTCAAATCTTCTGTTACATGCGTGGTCAATCTTGAGACAGTCTCCCCTTCCCAGAAGGATGTGACTGAATTCATCAACAGTGAGGATGAACAAGGCAGGCTCCAGTACGTTACGGAAGAAATACCAAAGTCACTGGTCATAACAGATGATAAAACATATGTTTGTTCACTCTCCACAAATCTGCTATTAAACAGACTGATGTCTTCCGAAAGCTTCTGAAAACAGCCCATTAACGGTGTTACAAATACAGCAATATCAGGCCTTTGACCGGATTTGCCGTCAAGAATAGGAGTTTTTACATTTATGAAGGAAAACGACGAGAAGAATTTCAATTTTGAGGAGACACAGCCCGCTTCTGAGGCATCCTCCCGCCCTTCCGGCGCTGTAGATCTTTACTTCCAACCTGTGGAAGAAGGTGACGATGACGAGCTTAAGAATCTTGCCGAGAATCCCAGAGCATTAACTGAGGATTTTAAGGAAGAATCAATTGCTGAAGTTTTAGCTGCAGAAGGAGATCAGGACAGCTTTGATACATCTAACAGCAGCGAATACAGCGAAGAAGATATCCAGGTCCTTGAAGGATTGGAAGCTGTAAGAAAACGTCCGGGTATGTATATCGGTGATACGACATTAAGAGGTCTCCATCACTTGATCTATGAGATCGTTGCAAATTCAGTCGATGAGGCTCTTGCAGGACGCTGCGATACGATCGATGTAGTACTCGAAAAAGACGGATCTGTTACAGTTACGGATAACGGTTCTGGAATCCCTGTAGGTAAGCATCCTAAGCTCGGAATTCCTACTGTTGAAGTTGTTCATACAGTGCTTCACGCAGGCGGTAAATTCGGTGGTGGAGCATACAGTATTTCAGGCGGTCTGCATGGCGTAGGCGCATCAGTTGTTAACGCTCTTTCAGATCACATGAAAGTCCAGGTACGCCGTGAAGGCAACATCTATGAGATCGAATTCGAAAAGGGTAAGACAACTGTTCCGCTTCATATTGTAGGAAACTGTGAAAAGGATGATACAGGTACGAAGACGAATTTCATTCCTGATAATTCCATCTTCCCTGACATCGTATTTGACTTCGATTCAATGATCACACGTTACCGTGAAATGGCATTCCTTAACAAGGAAGTCACGATCGATCTTACAGATGACAGAGGCGCAGTACCTGTAAAAAAGCACCTCCACTATGACGGCGGTATCATCTCATTCGTTGAGTATCTGAACAGACATAAGGAGCCCATCAACACACCTCCTATTTACTTTGCTACCAAGCAGGGAGATAACTTCGTTGAGATCGCTCTCCAGTATAACGACTCCTATCAGGAGACTGTATATACATATGCAAATAACATCGCTACACCTGAAGGCGGTACGCACCTTGTAGGTTTCCGTGCAGCCATGACAAGAGCAATCAATGACTATGCTAAAAAGTATAAGTTCATCAAGGATGGCGACGTTAAGCTCCAGGGTGAAGATACCAGAGAAGGTCTCGCAGCAATTATCTCAGTAAAGCTTCCTGATCCTCAGTTCGAAGGTCAGACAAAGAGTAAGCTCGGTAATGCTGAGATCAGACCGATGGTAGATAGTGCCGTTTATGAGAAGCTCGAGATCTATCTTGAAGAACATCCCGATATTGCAAAGCTCATCATGGATAAGTGCCTTTCTGCTTCAAGAGCAAGAGACGCTGCAAAGAGAGCAAGAGAACTCACAAGAAGAAAGACAGTATTTGAGAATCATGCATTGCCCGGTAAGCTTGCTGACTGCCAGAGCGATGAGGCAGAGTTCTGCGAGATCTTCATCGTAGAGGGTGACTCCGCAGGCGGATCCGCAAAGCAGGGCAGAGAACGTAAGTATCAGGCTATCCTCCCTCTCTGGGGTAAGATGCTCAACGTTGAGAAGGCCAGGATCGATAAGGTATATTCCAACGAGAAGCTCCAGCCTGTCGTTATGGCTTTGGGTGCCGGAATCGGTGATGAATTCGATGAGACAAAGCTCAGATACCATAAGGTAATCATCATGGCCGATGCCGACGTCGACGGTTCACACATCAGAACACTCCTTCTCACATTCTTCTTCAGATATTTAAAGCCCCTCGTTGAAGGCGGATATGTCTATATCGCATGTCCTCCGCTCTACAAGGTCTATAAGGGTGATGAAGCATATTACGCTTATGACGATAAGGAGATCGAGCAGATCAAGGCCGAACATAAGTGGGACAATCCTCTTATCCAGCGATTCAAGGGTCTTGGTGAGATGAGTTCCGAACAGCTCTGGGAGACAACAATGAATCCTGTTACAAGAAAGCTGTTAAGAGTTACTCTTAAGGACGCACAGGAAGCTGACGAGACATTCAACCTTCTCATGGGCGACCAGGTAGAACCCCGTAAGGAATTCATTCAGGAGAATGCAAAGCTCGCTAATATCGATAACTGATACTAATCGGGTCATATCCTTTAAAACGGGTGTTCGGAACAATTCCGGCACCCGTTTTGCTTTAATTGTTCCACGTGGAACATTCCAGGGAAGGACCCGGGGAACAGAGTAAGATTGTTCCACGTGGAACAATGAACAAGTTCTGAACAATTTCTCCAACGTGACGAATATGAAAATGTTCCACGTGGAACATTTGGAAGAAATTGTATTAAAGATGACATATATTATTCTTATTTATAATGTTAGAATTAGCGTATCTGAAATAGGAATACTTATAAAAGGAGTTAAATATGGCGACAGTAATTGCACTTGTAAACCAAAAGGGCGGTGTCGGAAAGACCACAACCGCTGTCAATCTTGCCGCTTTCCTTGGTAAGAAGAAGAAAAAGGTCCTCCTGATAGACATGGATCCTCAGGCAAATGCCACGAGCGGCCTTGGTATCGACAAGCGTGAACTTGAACTCACAGTCTACGATGTTCTTATCAATGAGACACCTCTCTCAGAAGTGATCTATGAGACCAATGCAGAAAATGTAGATATCTGCCCTACCAACATCAATCTGGCAGGCGCTGAGGTCGAACTCGTAACGGTCATTTCCAGAGAACAGATACTTAAAAATGCTATCAAGCCTGTGCTTGATTCCTATGACTTCATAATACTGGACAGCCCGCCGTCATTGGGTTTGCTGACTATCAACGCACTTACTGCAGCTGACAGACTGGTCATCCCTATCCAGGGCGAATACTATGCCTTAGAAGGACTCTCCCAGCTCATGGATACGATCAATATCGTTAAGAAAAAGCTCAATCCGGATCTTGAGATCCTGGGTGTTGTTCTTACGATGTTCAATATGAGAACACAGCTTTCAAGACAGGTTAAGGAAGAGACAGATAAGTACTTCGGAACCAAAGTCTTCAAGACTGTAATCCCCAGAAATGTCAGGCTTGCAGAGGCTCCGAGCCACGGCCTTGCCATCTGCGACTATGATAAGAATTCCAAGGGCGCCAAGGCTTATGAGGCTTTGGTAAAAGAAGTAATCAAGCGAGTATAAGGAGAACGATATGGCTAATATAAAGAAAAAGGTAACCGCAAAGGCTGCACCTAAGAAGACTACAGCAAAGAAACCTGCAGCAAAGACCACAGCAAAGAAAGCATCCGCTAAGGCTGCTCCCAAGAAGGCAGCTACAAAGGTCGTTGCAAAGAAGGCTCCTATGAAGCCTGCTGTTAAGGCTCCCGTAAAGAAAGCTGCTCCCGCTCCCAAGGCTGCACGCCCCATCGCTAACATCAAGGCAGTATCAGAGAGCAAGACTGCTATGGGCAGAGGTCTCGGCGCACTCCTTTCAGCTGACGGCATTCCTGAGAATAAGAGAGATTCTGTTGTTGAACTCAAGATCAATGACATCTCCCCTAATAACGGCCAGCCGAGAAAGATCTTCAATGATGAGTCATTGAACGAACTCGCAAATTCTATTCAGGAGATCGGTGTCATCCAGCCCATCATCGTTCAGCGCAAGGGCGACGGCTACAGGATCGTAGCCGGAGAGCGCCGCTGGAGAGCAGCACGTATCGCAGGCCTTTCTGTTATCCCTGCAATCGTAAGAGATCTTACGGACAGAGAGACAATGGAGCAGGCTCTTATCGAGAACATTCAGAGAGAAGACTTAAACCCTATTGAAGAAGCTGCAGCAATGCAGAATCTTCTTAAGATCCACAAGCTCACACAGGACCAGCTCGCTAAGAGACTCGGTAAGCCGAGAGCAACTATCGCAAACACGATCCGTATCCTTAACCTTGATGAGTCACTCCAGGAATTCGTAAGCCGCGGAGATCTCTCAGAAGGACACGCCAAGGCGATCCTCGGTCTTAAGGAGAAGGAAGATCAGCGCAAGGTGGCTGATGTCATTATGACACGCGATCTCAACGTACGTCAGGCTGAAGCTCTTGTTAAGAAGTATCTTGAAGCTCAGGATAACCCGACCAAGAAGCAGATCATTGAGCAGCCTGATATCCGCTTCACTCTTAGCATTAAGGACGTTGAGACAAAGCTCAAGAAGGAACTCGGCGCCAAGACAAAGATCAAGGTGCTGGACAACGCTACAGGCCGCGGCCGTATCGTTATCGATTATAAGAACAACGAAGACTTAGACAGACTTATCGAGATCCTGTGCGGTCAGTAAGACTGTTTGCTGAAGGCATTGAAAAGCATAAGATCAGGACATTTCAAGGATATACTTGCAAACTGGTTCTGATGTATGTATAATTAAGTGCCTTTAAATGGAGCTGTATCGAAGCGGTCATAACGAGGCGGTCTTGAAATCCGGTTGACCTCGTTTGTACTTATCGATAGAATACCAATAAAATAAGCACTTTGCGGGCTCGTCCAGTGCAGAAAACCTCGGATGTGCCCCCAAATGTGCCCCCAAATGTGCCCCCAGAACTTTTGTTCTGGGTTACATACAACTGAATATAAGAGACGTGGAGCTGTATCGAAGTGGTCATAACGAGGCGGTCTTGAAAACCGTTTGTCCGCAAGGGCACGTGGGTTCGAATCCCACCGGCTCCGCCAAAAGCCCGTAAACACTGCGTTTGCGGGCTTCGTTTTTGCCAGTTTTTTTGCTTTCTCGTAATTCATCCTATAAGCTCCGTAATTTTGGGGGCACATTCGCCGTTTTTTGGGGCACATTTGCCATCAAAATCTTGTAAGTTCGAACCCATCCAGCTTGAACTGAAGTCTCGATTAGGTAAGGGGAGACCATTCTCAAGTGCAACTGATGAAGCAACTTTTGATGAAAAGTCTAAGTGGCTGTAACAGTCGCTTGTAATAGCAAGGCATGAATGTCCGAGCCATTCGGATATGCTGCGTAATGGAATACCTTGAGATAAGAGTAGCGATGCACAGCTGTGTCTCAGATCGTGAAAACGGATCTTCCTTAGACCATGTCTTTCGAGGAATCTTGGGAATTGTGCACTTAAGTAGTTAGGCTTAATGATGTTTCCAACGGGATCAACAAATATATAACCATCGTAATCGTAGTTATAGCAGTTGCCACATATCCTTTTGTTTTCTTCCTGTGACCGCTTAACTTCTAGGAAGTATTGTTTGAATTTTCCAACTAAGGGCAAGGTTCTGTAACTAGACTTGGTTTTTGTGGATTCCTGTTTAACGATTTTCCGCTTGCCGTCAATCATGGTTGAAACTATAGTTCTCTTGATGGTTATGGTACATGCATCAAAATCTATAGCATCCCATTTGAGGCCAAGTAATTCTCCTCGACGTAACCCATAAAATGATGCGACAAGCACAGGAAGCTCAAAGGGAGTACCTTTGAGAGCAGTAAACATTGTTTCAAGTTCCTCTGCGCTAAGAAATTGAGCTTCGAATTTTTGTTTTTTGGGCCTATCAACTTTAGTGGCAACATTTTCTGGAACAAGACCAATCTTGAAGGCATATTTGAGAGCCTCGTATATGACCGCGTGTTCATGAATAACTGTATTGGCAGAAATGCTCTCGAGTTCATGGACATAGAATGCTTGCACATGAGAAGGCTTTAATCCTTCTAAGGTGTAATTTAGAGGCCTAAAGTAAGGCTCAAGTTTGCGTTCCACGATACACACATAAGAGTTATAAGTCGTAGGCTTAACTCTTATTCTCACGACTTCCAGCCAAGCTTTAAGGTAATCGACAAACTGCATATCAGATCTGAGACTGTTGATGCTTTGTGGAACAAAGAACTCGACTCTCGTCTTCTGAAGCATTTCTTCCGCCTTCCTCTTGTTGTTCTTGCTTACCTTGAGTCCGGTAGCAATTGTTTTGTAGCGTCTTTTCCTTTCAGCGTCGTAATAACTGAG
>JAEFBC010000243.1 GCA_016292155.1 Saccharofermentans sp.
TCGAAAGGAGCTTGTCCCATGTTGTGCGGAGCTCTTCAAGACCTGCTGCAACCTTCTCAGGTGTGTTGTACTTGTCGATCATGGCATAAGCCTTCTCCTTGTTGAGGACCCATGTCTCTCTTGTAAGGAGGCCCTCAGGCTTCTCAGAAGCGAACTTCTTGTCCTGAGGATTCTCTGCATAGCCTAAGATGTAGATCAATGTCTTGGATTCGCCGGGTGCAAGAGTAACCTTCTTGTAGTGTGAAGCTACAGGTGACCAGCCGTCAGCGAAAGAATTGGAAGGCTTATCTGCCTTTACTGTCTCCGGGTTGTCCCAGCCGTTGTAGATGCTTCCTAAGAATGCATCACGGTCTGTATCATAACCGTCGATCTCGTCATTTACTGTGTAGAAAGCGTAGTGATTACGTCTGTCTCTGTACTCTGTTACGTGATAGATAGTGGAACCTTCGATCTCAACGCGGCCTGTGGAGAAGTTTCTCTGGAAGTTTGTGCAGTCATCCTGTGCATCCCAGAGGCACCACTCAGCGATTGAGAAAATGGAGAAGCTCTTAGCTTCTGTGCTTTCATTTGTAAGTACTACCTGCTGAACTTCGCCGTCGTAGTTCTGGGGAACGAAGAAAGTAACTTCAGCCTTAAGGCCGTTCTTCTTACCCTTGATGATGGTGTAGCCCATACCGTGGCGGCACTCATACTCATCGAGTTCGGTCTTAACCGGAGACCAGCCGGGATTCCAGACGGTACCGTTGTCATTGATGTAGAAATAACGGCCGCCCATGTCCAAAGGTACGTTGTTGTAGCGGTAACGTGTGATTCTTCTGAGTCTCGCATCCATGTAGAAGCTGTAGCCGCCTGCAGTGTTGGAGATCAGTGAGAAAAATCCCTGATTGCCGAGATAGTTGATCCAGGGATAAGGTGTTCTTGGAGTGTTAATGACGTATTCTTTTCTTAAGTCATCGAAATACCCGAATTTCATGTTAAATAGCCTCCGCATATTTATTAATAAGACTTAACCATTTTACACTATCCAAAATGGGTTTTAAACAAAGCAAATATAAACATTCTATGTCTTATATCACATTTTTGTGGTTCTTTGTCCGCCAATCCCACACCAGACAAAAAAGCTGCCCCGGAAAACTCCGGGACAGCCTGTAAAACCTATCTTTCCGGTATGTGGAAGCTACTTGATCAGACCCTTTTCCTTGAGCTGTTTATCCATGGCCGCCTTTGCCTCCTTCAGATCCTTAAACGATCCTGAAGCATAGGTGCCGCAGACAGCCTTGAATATCTGCTTGTAGTCGTCATCACCCGGCTCCATATAGGACGCGTCGGCATTCAGTGCGCTGCTCAAAAGAACAGGATAAGGGTTCTGGCCGCCGAGCCACTCGAGCGCGAATTTGTCATCAGCCGCAGCCTGTGTAATGAGCTTGACGTTGTTTACGAACTCGCCGTTATTGAGCATATCCTTGAGATTGTCCTCGTTGATGCATACGGCTCTCATGATGTCTGCGGAAGTTGCCTTTTTGTCGCAGTACTTGGAAGCCATTACCCATGAGCCGCCGTTAAAGTAATTAACGGGAGCTGTGGTAAGACCCCAGTCGCCAGATGTCGGATTGACTGTCGTGCCTTCACCGGGATTTAAAGCGAGCTGGTACTTGGCGAACTGCAAAGAGCCCCAGTAAGAGACTACAGTCCTGTCGGACATCTTCGTTGTCCACTGCTTGGACCACTGCTCAGCCTTAAACGTAAGATTCTCCTGGTAGAGAGTCTTTGCATAGTCGAAAAAGTTCTCAAGGCTCGTATCGTAATTTACGGTTCCGTCCATGATCCACTTGCTGCCTCTTGTGTCGACATAAGGGTCGAACACTTCGGTGAATCCGCCGATGAGCTTAACCTTGCCGTTTGATGCGGTATTTACTTTTCTGGCAGACTCGAGCACAGCGTCCCATGTGGCAAAAGACTTTGCGAGCTCATTGGGATCAGATGTTCCCAGATACTGCTCTGCAACAGATCTCTCGTAGAATACACCGCAGGGCGCTGCCTTCCAGGAAAGGCCCTTGATGACGTTATTACTGTCACTTGCGAACCTGAGCGTATAGCCGAACATGTTCTTGCACTCTGCATAGTCGATTCCGAGATCGTTTACTGCGATCGTGTTGTCTGATGCCAGGTACTTTCTGGCATAAGCGGCATCGCATGTGAAAATGTCAGGTGCGTTGTTTCCGTCTGAAAGAACAGCATCGAGCTTTTCCTGATAAGCCTTGTTGTTGTTCGATAATTCGACCAGATCGTAGTCCTCGGACTTAATGCCTGCGTACTTCTCGGCAAGTCCGATAAACTCTGAATTGTGGGCATAGATCGTGATCTTGCCGTCATCCTGGTCTGTTACTTCGGCTACGGTAAGTTCCTTGTAGCCTTCGAGGTCCGGAGGGGCCTCAGTTGTCTCTGATGCTGTGGGCTTGGTGTCTGTGGAAGAAGCCGTTGCAGATTCAGATGTGGCACTGGGATCTACAAGAGGCATGTCACAGGAAGCTATGCTCAAGACCAAGACCGAGGACAGCAACAAAGCGGTCAGCTTGTTTTTCTTCATCCTATTATCCTCACTAATATTTTTTTGATAATTTTCAAGTGGCATTTTATAACACATTGCATAGAACTGCAATCCAGCTCTATGCAAGTGTTCAATATTTATAGGTTATTTTTATGCAATCCGATGGACTTTTACGGAACGGTCATGCGAAGAAGATCGACTGGCCGTAACGGTTAAGGAAATCCTTATAAGCGTTCATGTCGATGACTGCGCTGTAGACCTTGCCGTCGATAACGCCATAGAGAGTTGCAAAATTATTGTTTGCAGGCTCTGATGTTGCAGGACCCGGTGCAAGATAGATTGCTTCAAAATCCTTAGCTTCGATCGTCTTGGAAGTTGTTGTTGTCTCTGCAGCAGTGGTTTCCGTAGTCTCTGAGGTCAGACCTTCAGTGGGAGCTGTTACATCCGTTGAAGGCTTGGGCTGGATCTTCAGAGAGTTTGCAAGACCTGCCCTGAGAGCATTTTCGAGACCTTGGGGATCCTTGCAGAGAGAATTGAATGTGATGTACTGGCCTGAGATCATGTCAAAGCTTGCGAAGTCGATAACCGTATTCTTCTCGGCACCGGATACCTCATAGACCATGAGTACGGACAGTGCCCTGCCGTTTACCGTGTACTGGAAATCGCAGATGACATTATAAGGATTCTCGATCGCGCCCTTAAGATCGTACTCTGCCTTTGCCTTTGCATAAGCTCTGCTGTATGCGCCGGCTGCCTCCTGATAGAACCCGTTAACGATGAGATTAATAGAGTTCATAACAGTATCGTTTGCAGCCTTTGTTACGACAAATCTGTTGCCTTCGAACTTTGCCAGAAGGATATCTGTGCCGTCAGCGTAAGAGCTCTCAGAGAAAGCCTCGGAAGATACGGTGAACGTATCGTTAAGGTTGATATCCGTATAGCCGGAATAATCCACACGCTGCGGAAGCGGCGTAGGAGAAGGCGTGGCTGTGGGAGCGGGTGTGGTAGTCTCCGCCGTAGTCGTCTCCTCTGTAACAGTAGTTGCTGTTGTCAATTCCGTTTCCGGATTCTCAACTGAGATCTCCGGCTCTGTCTCAGAATAGAAAGCATTTCCAAGTTCGCTTATTCCCTGCCCCAATTTATCGGTATTGATCGAACAAGCGGCAAGAAATGTCGTTGTCATGCCTGCCGAGATGATCAAAGCCACAAGCTTGTTGCCTTCAAGTTTTTTCATCTTTTTCTTACCTCCAAACCTTATTCGTTATCTTTATAATCAATCGTTCAGTTGCTGTGTTAATCGGTTATTAACCGTCATCTTCTATTATATCTTATTCAGGAAGGATAATGCTGTTCCTGCTTACGGCCACAGAGAATACAAGGCCCTGTGCTGAAGAAGATCTTCTGATGAGGATCGTGCCCGTCTGGCTTGCAAGGAGCGCCAATGCCGTCGCTGAATCGTTCTTCTTTTCCGGCGAGAATGTCATTTCCATAGGCACCTTTGTCCTGGATATCTTCTCTGAATCAAAGGATTCGACCTCCGACCCCAGTTCCTCCGCTATGCCCTTTACGATCTCGCTCTCCCTGGCAGAATATGCGCATGAGACCTTGGCAACCGCCATGGGATTAAGCAGGTGGTTTATAAGTGATTTCCTGATGGCCGGACGGCAGTAACCGGGATCCGTCTTAGTCTTGATCTCGATTCCAAGGCTTAGGATCTTAGGCACAAGGATCAGGTTGTTCGCATCATCCCCGTCGCCCAGATATGTGCATGTGATAAAGACTCCGGGCTCAGTCCTTCCCTCCCTGGCAGCCTTGTACTGCTTAATGAAATCCTCTCTCATATCGTAGGGATATGTGTGGAGCGAATATGCCATCGGATCAATGACGGGGTCAGCGAAAACGATCGGAAGATCCGTATAAACATTGACCTTCTCGCCTGCCCTGATCCTGGCATTCACCTTCCCGAAAACCTCTTCGTCATTAACCGTCATGCCGTAACGAGTTACGAGATTTGTCAGATCGCCCGTAATTCCCGCCTTGCCTTCAAAGCTCGAAAAGCAGAACGATCCCAGAGACTTAACGATAGCTGCATAGACATCGTCGCACCCTCTGTCGTAAGGCTTGTTGCCGCGTCTTATTACCGCCGCATACCTGCCCTCGGGTGATACCGCGATCACGGGAAGATCACGTGTCTTGGCCGTGCTCGTCTCCTCCACCGCCTTGATGGCAACCTCAAGAGGAAGCACCATAACGATGGCGCAGGAAGTCTCTCCGCCGGCAACGACAAAGCTGCCCGTCATGAGCTCGGTACCGGTGACATATCTGCCTCCGATATCGTCAATAAGCTTCTTTCCCGTCTCCAGCGCCTTCGGGGATTTGCCGTAACATATTACATACATAAGGTTAAGTCATCCTTTTCGCGTTTCTGATATAACATTACCACTCTTGGCCGGGAATTTACTGCTACAATTAGTGCAAAATAGCGTGGAGGAAATTGTTATGAAGATAGTCATTCTTGACGGCTCGGCAGCCAACCCGGGCGACATCACATGGGGCGCACTGGAAAACCTGGGAGAGGTTGTGGCATACGATACAACTTCCAGGGACCAGCTCATTGAGAGAATGCAGGGCGCAGAGTGCGCGATCACCAACAAGACTGTCTTTGACAGGGACGCTTTTGACAAGCTCCCTGACCTCAAATATATCGGCGTCCTCGCAACAGGCTATAACGTTGTTGATCTGGATGCTGCAAGAGAACACGGCGTAGTGGTCACAAATGTGCCGGAATATGCTACTTTCGCGACTGCACAGATGACCATGGCACTCCTTCTGGAACTCACGAATCTGGTCGGTCTTCACTCCGCATCCGTCATGGACGGCGAATGGTGCAAGTGCCCCCAGTTCTGCTATTTCAAGTCGCCTCTTACAGAGCTTGCCGGCAAGACCATGCACATAATCGGCCTGGGCAAGATCGGCCAGCGCGTAGCCCAGATAGCATCAGCCTTCGGAATGTATGTTACGGCTACTCCCCACAAGAAGTCCCTTATCGGAACGCTTGCCGAAGTCGGCTCCTGCACCGTAAGATGCCTTGATTTTGAGGAAGGCGTCAGGAATGCCGATGTCGTATCCCTCCACTGCCCCCTGACTTCTGAGACCAGGGAGATCATCAACCGGGATTCGTTAAAGCACTTCAAGCGCGGCGCCATCCTTCTCAATGTTGCAAGAGGCCCAGTCGTTAATGAGGCAGCTGTCCGTGAAGCTCTTGATTCAGGGCTTCTTGGCGGTTTTGGCTGCGACGTCGTCTGCACCGAACCGATGCTCCCGGATAACCCTCTTCTTGGCGCTCCCAACTGCGTCATCACTCCCCACATTGCTTGGACACCGGTCGAGACCAGGATCCGCCTGATCGATGTGGCCGCAGAGAACCTTAAGGCGTTCCTGGACGGCAAGCCGGTAAATCAGGTTAATTAAGTTTCTGAAAAACGGTATTCCAAAGATTCCAGAAAAAAGTCCGACCGGTCGGAACTATTTCTGGAATTTTACTTTTTCCGCCACAAGATTCCGGATTTTTGTCCGATATAGTCGGACTTTTTTTCGGAAAATCAGTGGTCTGAGGGGGTGTGGGCTTAATTCTGTTTGGCATAGCCGAACGTTTTGCCGGACAAACAGACAGTCACCCTCAAAATACACTGCAAAATTCACGCAGTGCGTGACAAAAATCGTGAAAAACAGATTGTTAATTCAAAATTTCACTGCAAAACACACTATACAGCGTGTATTTTGCAGTGATTTTTCGAGAGCAGGCATTGGAATATCCGGCAAAGAGGGATCTCAAACCGGCAAAAAATTCCCTATAACACGCCGAGGGCTTCCCGTTAAATCGGAAAGCCCTCGACATGGAATAAGGGATAGATTAAGAAAATTGTCGTAATTAAATATTCCGGATGCAAATTCGTAAATATGTATCCA
>JAEFBC010000244.1 GCA_016292155.1 Saccharofermentans sp.
CTTCCGGTCTTCATTGCCTCGGTTGTGCACTTGCTTCCGGCGAGACTATCGAAGAGGCTTGCATGGTTCACGGCATGGATTGCGACGCTCTCGTAGAAGAGATCAACAACTACTTCCAGTCCAAGGGCTGATCTCATCAGACAGATAATTAAAAATAGCGGTGTCTCCATATTGGGGACACCGCTTTTGTTTTCGGTAGTTATTTATATCAGTAAGTTGCTGACAGGATGATCTCGAAGGTCGTGCCTTCACCGAGCTTACTCGTTACATTGATCTCGGCATCGTGCTTGTCGCAGATGAGCTTAACGATAGCAAGGCCCAAGCCGGTTCCCTTTATGTTGACACCGGAGTTGTGTGCTCTGTAGAAGCGGTCGAAGATCCTCGGAATATCCTGTTCCGGAATACCGATACCGTTATCCTCAACGGTTACATGGATCTTCTGAGCAGCTATGTGTGAGACATCACCGGTACGCCAAGCCTTGATGACGATGTTTGCCTGTGCGTTGGTGTAATTTATAGCGTTCGATATCAGGTTCTCGAAAACTCTGGAGAGCTTTGCAGGGTCTGCCTTTACGATGAGGGAGTCTCTCGGAGGGAGTTCCAATGACAGATGCTTTTCGCTGTCTTCGAGATCCATGGAATACATAACGACGAGCTCGTCGAGCATCTCGGCGATAGATACGGAAGTGAAGTGGAAATCGGAGTCGGAGGATTCCATTCTGGTGAGCTCCATGATGTCGGCTACGATCCTCTCCATCTGTTCGGATCTTCTTACGATATTGCTTAAGTAGGAATTGCGCTGCTCGAGTGTCAGGTTGTCCTGTGCGGATATCATGAGCTCGGCATAACCTCTGATCGCTGTGATAGGAGTCCTTAAGTCGTGGGATACGTTGCTAAGGACGTTCTTACGGGCAACTTCACCTTCAAGAAGCCTTTTGTTCGTAAGCACGAGGTCGCGGTTGATCTCTGAAATGAAGACCGTCTTCTCTCTTACCTGACGCTTCAATACCGCAGCACTCCTGTTAAGTTCACGCTGCTGTGTGATGTAGGAAGATACGAGTGAGATCTCAGCTATGAATGTGAAGACCACGAAGATCAGGCTGTAAGTAGGGATCGTGTAGACTACCATGCTGTCTAAGAGTATTGAAAGGTAGAGAACGAGGAACATAAGGCTGAACAGCAATGCCCAGAGAAGGACTCTCTGATTCTCTTTGTAGTAGAAGAAAAGGTTGATGAAGATCGACAGTGTGACAGCCGATACGGCGAACATCAATGCAACGAATTCGGGAGACAGAAGTCCGAAAACAATATCGCATATAAAGTATGCGACTACGATAGAGCCGCCTATCGCAAGAACGATCTGATGCGCATTCCTGAGCAGAGGGTATCTCTTCTGCGGTTTTGAACCTGCAAAGAACTGTGAATTCTCGATGAAAGCAGAGCACGAAGCAATGATTATAAGCACAAACCTGATATCGGCCCTTATGTGGCTGTTGACCGAGATAAAGCGGCAATCGTCCAGATAGTAGAAAAGGATCGCAATAAAGCTTACGAAGAAAGCGAAGAAGAGCTTCTTGTTCTTCGTAGCTCCGAGGATGATGTTGGAACCGACGCCGATCGCAACGATGAGAAGCAGCGTAACAACAGCAAAGTGTCCTGCTGTAAGCGCTGTACGGATATCGTTTGCAACCCTTGTCTCAATGATAGGTTCGGAAAGAAGACCCGGATTTGCTACCTGGGGTGTGCATGTAATAACGATTACAAGATCGAGTTTTCCGTCTTCAGGAAGAAGGGTGCAGTAATCGGCAAATGCCTTAAGGTTAAATACAGGCGTTCTGTCGCCGATCTTCTGGATGAATTCACCGTTGCAGAAGATCCATGCAGTGCCGTTGTATTTGTGGAAAGTAAGTGACAGTGAACTGATTTCTTCGCTGCACTCGAAATGTCCGATATAGGCAGAACTGTAGCATGCCTTATCCTCAACTATGAACTGCTGGTACTCGGGTGCCTTGTTCGCGTTATGCCATTCTGCAGAGGATCTGTAGTCGAACCAGCCGCGCCAGGTATCGCCGATGCCGACTTTAGTGGCATAGACCCTGTGGTTGGTCAGAACGGCGGAAGGCCACAGGCGGTCCTCCTTAGTAATAGCGTGCTCAAGACTTGCTCTTACAGTCTCAGGTGTGACATTAGGAACATAAGTCCAGTTGTTTGTTACGTGGCTGCTGTAAGGACCATCGAGAGCAAGCGCGCTGCTCAGCTGATGAACGTCTCTGTGTTCGTGGTAAACGGGAGTGGAATCCGTCGTGAAAGTTATTCCGATGCTGATTATTCCTGCAATAACAAGCACGAGGAGCAAAGCGAAAATAAAGGCGAGCATAGTACCGCCGAAGCTTCTTCCGCGGCCGTCCGCGCCAGAAAGCTTCAAGCTTACCAGTCTGCTGTGTCTATACTGTGCCATAAATTTTTTGCGGTATCCCGAAAATGATGAAGCGGGACTATGGTAAGCCCCGCTTTTTAGTTAGTGAAATCTTAAATGATCAGAACTGAGTGTTCATGCTGTTCTTTACCGGCGGGTAAGCGAATGAGTAACCGATACCCCACTCGGTCTTAACAAATGTGATCTCAGGTGCGATCTTCTCCATCTTCTTTCTGAGGTAAGAGATGTTAACCATTACGAGGTGGTTGTCGCACGGAGAATCGTCGCCCCAAACGTGGGAATAGATTCTTGTGAAAGGAACGATGACGTTCGGTGTCTCTGCGAGCAGGCAGAGGATATCGAACTCACGGTTTGTAAGATGTAAAGGCTTCTCCTTGAGAGTAACCTCACGTGTCTTGATGTTGATGCGGAGCGGGGGATACTCTACGAGGAATCCTTCGCTCTTCATATTACGCTTAATGTGAACATTGATTCTGAGGCTGAGCTCAGGGAGGGAATAAGGCTTTGTGATATAGTCATCAGCTCCGACCTTAAATCCGTTGATAACGTCTTCCTGCTGATCCTTAGCTGTAAGGAAGATGATAGGGCAGTCTGTGTACTCTTTGATCTTGGGTGCAAGATCGAAAGCGCTTCCGTCAGGAAGCATAACATCCAGAACGATGCATGAGAAACTATGAAGCTTGATCTTCTCGAGTGCCTCAGCGCATGAAGCTGCTGTTACTACGTCATATCCTTCGCTCTCAAGGAAATCGCGGTTAAGAACCAGGATATCGCTGTCATCATCTACAAGAAATACTTTTTGCTTAGCCATTAAAATACCTCCCCAGTTACTATAGTAATTTTTTATCTTCACAATTAGAATCTATCAGCCTGACACCACGATCGCTGTTTTACATAATTGTGATTTTTTGATTTTTCACTTGTATAGTATACAACACATCAAAGTGATTTTATATAGTCAATTGCAATAAGTTACAGAATATATTTGACAATTTTAAGTGCAAGTACACATCAAAATAGAAAATATGTTCGTTCTATGGTATTATAAACGGCATGAAGCGCATCATTTTTCACATTGACCAGAACTGCTATTTTGCATCGGTTGAGATGATCTCAAGGCCGGAACTTCGTAATGTTCCGATGGCAGTTGCAGGTGATGCGTCGGTCAGGCACGGCATAATCCTTGCCAAGAATGAGCCTGCCAAGAAGTTTGGTATCAAGACTGCCGAAGCCATCTGGCAGGCGCAGGCAAAATGCCCTGATCTTGTGCTTCTAGATGCCCATCATGAGAAATACGAATTCTATTCCAAAAAGCTCCGCGAGATGTATTCGGAATATACGGACAAAGTAGAACCATTCGGACTTGATGAGTGCTGGCTCGACATGACCGGTATCGTCTCTGATTACGATGAGGCAGAAGAAGTTGCACTTGAGATAAGGAACCGTGTGAAGGATGAGTTCAAGCTCACGTGCTCTGTAGGGATCAGCTTCAACAAGGTTTTCGCAAAGCTCGGAAGCGACTACAAGAAGCCTGACGCTACGACTGTTTTCTCTGATTCGAACTGGAAGGAGAAGGTCTGGCCGCTGCCTGTATCAGATCTCCTTTTTGTCGGCAAGCACACTGCGGATAAGCTCTTTAAGATCAATGTGAAGACCATAGGTGATCTTGCGGGAACTGACTGCGGCTATATAAGCAATTACCTTGGTAAAGCCGGCACGGTGCTATGGGAATATGCCAACGGTCTGGATGATGCCCCGGTCGCCGAATCAGGCTATAAGCGTATTCCGAAGTCAGTCGGCAACTCGACTACCACAGCAGAGGACATGACATCTGACAGGCAGATAGAAAGGACCCTTCATATGCTTTCAGAAAGTGTCGCAATGAGACTTAGGAAGCACGGCCTTAAAGGCACTGTTGTTCAGATAACGGTAAGAGACAGGGACCTTGGCATTTATGAGAAGCAGGGCATCTTATACCGCGCGACTGACGATGCCAAGGATATCTACGAAGCCGCCAGGGATCTTTTCAAGAATTCCTACGACTGGAACAAGGGCGTCAGAAGTATCGGCGTAAGGTGCACCAAGCTCGTGAGATCTGACAGCGGTGAGCAGATGTCATTGTTTACGGAAGCAAAGAAGAGCGAGCGCGACGAGAGGCTCAATAAAGCGATCGATGACATCAACAGGCGTTATGGCACAAGTGTTATCAAGAGCGCCGCTGAAGCCGAATACGCGTCAAGAGAGAATAAAGCTGATAAGATAGTAAATGACCCATTCCATCCGGAGGATGATTTTAAATGATCACCGCGAACCAGTACTTCAGGAAAGTATTCGGACATAAGATGTACAAAGCATCGATCACCCTTTGCGTGACATGCCCCAACAGGGACGGCAGCAAAGGTACGGGCGGCTGCATCTTCTGTTCTGAAGGCGGTTCGGGCGAGTTCTCCATATCTGGAATATCTGTAACGGACCAGATAAGACAGGCCATAGAAAAGGTCAGGGACAAGGCCGGAGATGACGCCGGATATATAGCTTATTTCCAGAGCTTTACGAATACATACTGTGATCCCGGCTATCTCGAAAATGTCCTCAACGAAGCATCTTCCTGTGACGGGATCGAAGCTGTCTCGGTAGCTACAAGACCTGACTGCTTAGGCCCTGATATCCTTGCCGTACTTAAGAAGCAGGCAGAAAGAATGCCGTTGTTTGTTGAGCTCGGTCTTCAGACTTCAAGCGATGAGACTGCGGAATTCATCAACCGCTGTTACAGAACAAGCGAATATATCAGCGCCGTTAAAGCGCTTAAGGAGATCGGCGCAAATGTAATAACTCACATCATTTTCGGACTCCCCGGCGAGACACGGGACATTATGATGGACACCGTAAAGTTAAGTGTGGATGCCGGAAGTGATGGCTATAAATTCACATGCCTTTATGTGCTTGAGAATACTCCGCTTGCAGATCTTTACCGTGACAATAAAGTTGAGATACTTGGGATGGAGGAGTATTTTGATATTGTAGAGGAAGCGGTAAAGCTCCTGCCTGAAGATGCTGTGGTTCACAGGCTTACAGGCGACGGCCCGAAGAAGATCTTAATAGCTCCGGAATGGACGAAGAATAAGAGGCAGGTCGTAAATTACATCAACCGGAGGTTCGGCTTATGAAGAAGTATGTTTTAGAGACAATGAATGCCGTCCGTAAATATATTGATGAAGAGATGAAGGATGCTCCGGCCGAGAAGACACGTGAGATGCTTTCCGAGTTTGAGACCAAGATCTCTTATTACCAGCATGAGAGACTCATTCATCTGATGGTAACGCTTGCTTTTGCATCCTGGCTTCTTTTTGAGATCTTCTGCCTGTTTGTTCTTCCCACGGAATTCCTTATCGCGGGAATACTTCTTGTATTGATATTCTTCGGACTTACTGTCGGGTACGTCATGCACTATTACTTCCTTGAGAACAGCGTGCAGAAGATGTATCACATGAGGGACGAGATCAGGTCTTTCCTTAATAAAGACAAGGTAATCTGAATATAATTTGTTTTTTGGGACCGTTATGTGTTAAATTATTGCGGTGTGGAGGGATATATATGCCGACAATAGTTAAATACATTCTGGTCTTTTTTGTTTCTATGGTTCCGATCATTGAGCTCCGTGGAGCTGTTCCGATTGGAGTTACATATTTCGGATTGAATGAATATATTACTTTGGCCGTATGTATTATCGGTAACATGCTCCCGGTTCCGTTTATTTATCTGTTTGCAAGGAAGATCCTTGAATGGGGAAGCACCTGGAAACATGGCAGCGGTATCTTTAAGTGGATCCTTCAGAAGGGCGAGAAGGCCGGCAAGAAACTGACGGCTAATTCCAAGAAGCACGGTGCGTTTATCGCGCTGATGCTGTTCGTAGGAATTCCGCTTCCCGGTACAGGCGCATGGACAGGAACACTTGCAGCTTCCATGCTCGACTTTGATCTTAAGAAGACTACCAAGGCAGTTGTTCTCGGTGTTCTTATGGCCGGAATCATCATGCTGGTCATCAGTTTGCTTGCGAAAGCGGGCATTACGTCCGTTGCGGATTTGTTCTGAGTTTGTAATCCAAAATACATATAAATCAATGCTTTTAAGCCATTCTTCATAAAATGGCAACACTTTGATATACCAAGTATTGTGCATGTTGCACAATCAAATGATTTTCATTTGGTATCTTCTGCGATATTGCGAACTGAAAAGCCACCAAGTATTATTAAGCTAGCTCCAAGGAATACGGAAGCGATAACTTCCAGATCCGAGGAAGGCCGCCCGAAGAGATTGTCGAGCAGGCGCAGGGAAGAACCAGAGTTGGAATATTACTTATGGCGAAGCCGAAGAAACGAAGCCTAAGATTACATCAATGGTGGATAACGAAGTCCGAGATAAGAACTAAGGGAGTGACGAGCGAGTGGTTGAAGGTGTCGTAGACATGCAAGCCACAGGTTGTAACAATTAGTTGATTCGGTATTCGGGACCGCGAGTAGGTGAGATGTCACCATCGACAGGAAAGAACCGTAGCCGCAGCGGATGTTACACCGGTTCGTGCAAACCGAGTAGCCGGTCAGGCTGTCGAACTGCAAGCGATACCGCAAGGTGGAGGGAGCAGACCACAATCGAATAGCGTAATGTTCGGTGAATGGAGACATGAGATGCACGGTGTGATTGAGGGTTGCAGCAAATCGATTAGTTGTAACGATATCACATAAAGCTCGGGTAGTGGTTTTAGGAAAGGGCCTTTTGGTAGGATGGAAGAGCGTAAGAAGATGAGCGTGAATGCGTGATCTTTGTAAGTA
>JAEFBC010000245.1 GCA_016292155.1 Saccharofermentans sp.
CATATAGAGGGTGATCCGTATGAGCACAATTAAAGAAGACGATCTGTTCCAGTCATCGCATCTGACACTGCTTGTAAGCTATACGATCTTCGCTGCTATACTTGTCGTTGAATCCTTCCTTATGGGATGGGAGTTATGGGCGCTCCTGCTCGTCGCCGGCGGCATAGCTACTGCGTGGGTCCTTCACATCAGGCACAACACCCCGGCAAATGTCCGTATATGGGTCTATGCGGTCCTCATAATGGGTTGCTTTTTCTTCTACGGAATACACGAGACGAGCACATTTGACTTAGCCCTCGTTATGGGCGCCCTCATAATGCTCAACACGATGTCCGGCAAGAAAGCGCTCATCACACTCTGCCAGTTCACCTTCTACATTACGATGGGCTACTCGCTCATCAACATGATAAGGAACGGCACGGAATTTGATGTTCTTCTTATCACCCGCACTATCCTCCATTTTGCCATGGTCTACTTCATCGGCAGATTCGCAAAGGTCATCATCGACAAGTGGATGGAAGTCCTCAACACCTCGCAGAATGAAGTCGAACAGCTCACCGAAGCTACAGAGCACTTGAACGACTTCCTCGCAAATGTCTCACATGAGCTCAGAACACCTGTTAATGCCATCATCGGCCTCACGACTCTCTGCATCGATAAATCAAAACACAGAGAGATCGAGGGTGATCTTATCGCTGTAAGAGATGCAGGCCGCAAGGTCGCAGAGCAGATCGGCGATATCCTGGATTATTCCGAGATCGACCGTAAAAAGGCTGTCTGCAACAACGAAGACTACATGCTCTCCTCCGTTCTCCACGACCTGGTCAACGACGTAAAGCAGTATAAGTCCAGAAATGTCGAGCTCATCATCGACGTCGATCCTTCTATCCCTGCCGTCATGAATTCAGACGTTGCAAAGATCAAGAAAGTATTGAAGGCTCTCATCACAAACGGCCTTAAATACACCCAGAAGGGCGGCGTTTACGTAAGGATCACCACAGTAAGCCATGAGTACGGCGTTAACCTCTGCATCGAAGTTACCGACACCGGCAAGGGCATGACAGAGTATGAACTCGAGAAGGTCTACGACAGCTTCTATCAGGCTGACTCCAGCCGTACCCGTCAGGGCGGCGGTCTTGGCTTGGGCCTTGCAATAGCATCAGGCTTCGTGGCACTTCTTGGCGGCTTCATGACGATCGAGAGCAAGCCTGATGTGGGCACCACCGTAAATGTCAGTATCCCTCAGAGAGTCGTCGATCCTTTGAGCTGCATGTCTGTTGCCGCACCCGAAAAACTCTGCCTCGGCGCATTCCTCCATTTCGAGAAGTACGACCATCCGGCAGTCAGAGACTACTACAACTCGATGGTCTTAAATATCGTTAAGGGCCTCGGCATCCAGATGCACCGCGTTAATAATGCCGAGAACTTAAAGCTCCTTCACAGCAATGTTCATCTGACCCACCTCTTCATCGCTGAAGGCGAATACCTTGATAACATCGACCTTATTGAAGAGCTCGCAAAAGAGATGGTGGTCGCGGTAGTTGCAAACGAAGACATCGTATTGCCCAGGAATTCGCACGTTAAAATCCTCGAGAAGCCCTTCTACTGTTTCCCTGTCGTTTCAGTACTGAACTCCACGGTGGACAGCAAGGAAGAGCGCGTCAAGAAGCTCCGCTGTGAAGGCGTAAGAGCACTCGTTGTCGACGACGAATCAATGAACCTCGTCGTTGCAAAGAGCATCTTCAGCAGATACGGAATGAAGGTCACCACCGTCACATCCGGTCAGGAATCCATCGATATCTGCAGAAATACGGTTTTTGACATCATATTCATGGACCACATGATGAGCGGCATGGACGGCGTCGAGGCAATGAAGCGCATCAGAACCGACGTGTCCGGCTTAAACGGCTCTGTGCCGGTAATAGCACTCACCGCAAATGCAATGAGCTCTGCCAAGCAGATGTTCCTTGCTGAAGGCTTTGACGGCTTCGTCAGCAAGCCCGTCGAGATCATCGAACTCGAGCGCGTATTAAAGCAGGTCCTCCCCAAGTCGTTCATATCCTTTGTTGATGCGGACGGCGTTGAAGAGGAAGCCACAGAAGAACCGGAAGTGCCTGAGATCAGGCCTTATGGCGCGAAGGATTTCACTACAGAACTCCGGAAAAGCGGCATCGATACCGATGCGGGCCTTAAATACTGCGTCGGCGATAAGGACTTTTATAAGTCCCTTCTCATCCAGTTCGCTTCGGAAGCGCCCGACAAGATCGCTTCAATGAAGAATTACTACCAGATCCGCGACTGGCACAATTACGAGATCCTGGTCCACGCATTAAAGAGCACATCCAAGATGATCGGCGTAACCGGTCTTTCCGATAAGGCAAAGGCCCTGGAGAAGGCCGCCAAGGAGAATGAGCAGGGATTTATCCTCGCAAATCACGATACGATGATAAAAGACTACAGCAAGATCACCGCTGAAGTCAGGGACATGCTGATGTCGGAGGAAACCGGCAGCAAGGATGATGAAGTCCTTGTCTTCAATCCTGAGGAAAACGGAGGTGATAAGGTATGAAAGACATGCTCAGATATCTTTTCAAGCCTTCGAAAAATGACCGTGAAGCCATAAGATCCGCTTACTACGAATCGGTCCAGCCGACGCATGTTACGATGCTAATAACGCTCACGGCAGCGATTATCTTTATGGTCCTTACCTTTACCTGGCCGGAATATTTCGGAGGAACAACGGTGCTGTACCACCAGATATGCTATGCCTGGGTAATCACGATCGCCGTGGTCTGGCTTTTCGGAGCCCATTATGCGATGAAGGATTATTCATCGAGATACCGCACCATATTTGTTCTCAACCACTTCATGGGCGTGTCGCTCTACGGATGGGTAATCTCCCTCATGATCGTAAACTTCATGGCAAGAAACGCAGTAGATACCACGCTCTTCATGACCGTGGCCCTCGTAGTTCCTCTCTGCGTATATTTCAATCCGCTGGTATATTTCATTGTCGCTCTGTTCTCCAATATCGCGGTAATCTCATTCCTCTACTATGCGGTAGTAAAGGAAGCGATCGAGCCCAACCAGATGGCAAACTTCCTGATCTTCGCGGTTTTCCAGCTTGTAATGGGCGTCATCATGTCCTATACGAAGTTCAGGCTTAACGAGCAGCTCGTAACGGCTGAGAAGCAGCGTAAAGAGATCTACATGCTCAACAAGTCACAGAACAGCTTCTTCTCGAACATGAGCCACGAGATCAGAACACCTATCAACACGATCATCGGCTTAAATGAGATGATCCTCCGTGAGGACGTCAGCGAAGAAGTCGTCGAAGACGCCATAAACATCAAGGCTGCCGGCAAGCTCCTTCTCAACCTCATCAACGACATCCTCGATATGAGTAAGTTCCAGTCGGGCTCCATGCAGCTCCTCATCGAGCCTTACCACACGGGCGACATGCTCTCCGACATCGTCGGAATGCTCTGGATCAGGGCAAAAGATAAGAAGCTCGACTTCAATATCGACGTCTCCCCTGAGATCCCTGCCGAGCTCATCGGCGACGAGGTGAGGATCAAGCAGATACTTATAAACGTCATCAACAACGCGATCAAGTATACAAAGGAAGGTTCTGTCTCCCTTACTGTCCAGTGCGAGCGAAAAGACGACAAGACCTGCAACATGATCTACATGATCTCCGACACCGGTATCGGCATCAAGTCAGAAGACATCCCTTACCTCTTCTCTGCATTTAAGAGAGTCGATGAGACTTCCACAAAGCACATCGAAGGCACAGGCCTTGGCCTTTCCATCGTTAAGCAGCTCGTAGATCTCATGGGCGGCAAGATCACCGTCAACAGCGTCTACAAGAAGGGCTCGACATTCATCGTGGAGATCCCCCAGCGCATCGAGAGCGAAGGCTCTGTCGGCAAATACGATTTCTCCAAGGCAGGAAGCTCAGCCGGCCGCAAGAAGGAATATCTTCCCAAGTTTGAAGCGCCTGAGGCAAGGATCCTCGTTGTTGACGACAACGAAGCTAACCTCATGGTCGTAAGCAAGCTCTTAAGAGATACGAAGGTCCGTATCGACACCGCAACAAGCGGCGCCGACGCACTCAGAAAGACTCTTAACATCAAGTACAACGTCATCTTCATGGACCATCTCATGCCCGAGATGGACGGTGTCGAGTGCAGAAGAAGGATCAAGGAGCAGACCGGCGGAAGATGCCGTGAAGCAGCCATCGTTATCCTCACCGCAAACGCCGATGAAGAGAACCGCGCGCTCTACGCCCGTGAAGGCTTCGACGGTTATCTCGCAAAGCCTGTAAGCGGCGATGCGCTCGAAAATGAGCTCTACAACTTCCTTCCTAAGGAGATCGTCCACATCACAGGCAACAGAAGCGAGATCGCCCAGGAATCAATCTCCTGGATGAGCAGCTCACAGAAGCGTAAGAGCATCGTCATCACCACAGAGTCCGTCGCAGACCTCGCTCCCGAGATCATCGAGAAATACGGTATCGCGATCCTTCCTCACAAGGTGCGTACCGAAGAAGGTCTTTTCAAGGACGGCAAAGAGATCGAGACTCTTGGTGTCCTCAAATATATGGAAGATCCTAACCGCGTCGTTCTCCCTCACGGTCCTACCGTAAGAGAGGCCGAAGAGTTCTTCTCTATGCAGCTCGCTCATGCAAACAACGTTATCCATATCTCGATCTCTTCCAAGATCGAGCACAGCGGATACCAGCCGGCACTCGACGCTTCGAAGTCCTTCGATAATGTATTCGTAATTGATTCAGGACACTTGTCCAGCGGTCAGGGGCTCATGGCCGTCGTCGCCGCAAGAATGGCCGAGGAAGGCCTTACTGCAGAGCAGATCGTAAATGAGCTTGAGGTATACAAGAAGAAGATCCATTCGAGCTTCATCGTTGATAACCTCGACTTCCTTGCAAGATCAGGCCAGGTCGGAAACGGCACAGCCAATGTAGTTAAGTCCATAATGGGCCGTCCGGTACTGAAGCTCCACAAAGGCAAGATGGGTCTTGGCATGACATATTTCGGAACGAGGGAAAAGGCATGGAAGGCCTACATCAATTCCGTTCTGGCACATGCAGCAAACATCGATACAAGAATGCTCTTCATAACGTATGTCGGTCTTACAAAGCGTGAGACAGACTGGATCGCCGAGCAGGTCGAGAAATACGTTCATTTCGACGAAGTCTACTTCAAGCAGGCATCCCCTGCCATATCCGTTAACTGCGGCGCCGGTACATTCGGACTGCTTTATATGGAGAAGTAATTAATGTCAGTAGTCGAGATAAAATCGTTTGCCATTGACGTGGATGTGAAGAGGCTTAAGAGATTTCAGATCCGCAATATTCTTCTCGGATTCTTGCTGGCAGCAGCATTGATGGGACCGGTATTTGTTTTTCCTGACAATCCGGTTCTCTTCGTGCTTGTCCCATTCGGGATATTAGTGCTGTCGCTTTGGCTCTGGTCCATTCCTTCAGTATTTGTATTGCGGAATCCGTTAAAAAGAATCGAGATCTTCGCAGGCGAAGGAAAGGTAAGGATAAATGATGACTGCTACGACCTCAAAGAGAAAACTGTCTTTTTTGAAGTGGACAACGGTCTGTTCAAATGCCTTCCTTTCAGCTGCACAAAGCTCAAAGCAATGAACGATGAAAGGAAAACAATAAAGACTTACTATACAGGTTCAGGTACGAACAAATATGCAGTTGATCTCAGAAAAACCATCGCTGACAGTCTGATGGGGTTTGATCAGTTCTATAAGAACCGCCTTTCC
>JAEFBC010000246.1 GCA_016292155.1 Saccharofermentans sp.
ATTATTCGCGTCTTCCTTGAAGACCTTGTTGTACTGTTCCTCAGTAATCTCAGCTTCCTCTTCGTAATACTTTACGGTCGTTGCCTGATCTTCGGGAGCGTTGTAATCGTACAGATAGTTACGTCTGTAGGAAGCAATAAGATCCCACTGGAAATTGTAGATCTCAGTCCAGTACTTAAAGTCAGAATCTTCGCCGCCGGCATGTGTGATGATGAGCCTGTTAGATGTCGCATACATCTGGAAAAGTCCGCCGGAACCTGCCATGTAAATAATGTCAGGAACCTCGATCTGCTTCAGGGCCTCACCTGCATTCTCATTGTAGGAATAGATGAAAAGGCTGCTGTTCATGACCTGGCTGCTGTCTTTACAAGCGAGGAAGTAAAGCTCCGGAATGCCATTGCCGTCGATATCATAGATGCCGACAGGATCAATTCTGAAAGTTTCCTGTACGGCTGTTATTGCAGCCATGTTGTCATCAAGGACCTTGAGGTAAGCTGCGATCGCTTTCTGGTAGCTGTCGGCAAACTGGGTCCCTGTAGGGAATGCCGGCTCGTCCGTAGGATCAGTATCATCAGCAGGTTTTGTGGGCATTTCCTTGTTCGTGAGGTTAGGACTCTTCTTTCCGAATTCCAGTAATTCATCAAGTTTCGTGATCTTGGATATCTTCCAGTCATTGCCGTCCTTTTCGAATTCAAGAGAGCCCTCAGTGGTAATAACATTCATACTGTCCGTGATCGCTTTGACAAGATCGTCAGCGCTGGAATACTGCTCATTATAAAGAGTCTTCCAGTCGACGATAACGTAGGTAACATCAACAGAAGCCTTGTCGCCTTTTACTTTGATACTGGCACCTTTATAATCCAGCGTGATCGTTCCGGCCGTGGTTGCATATACATTCCAGATGTATTCAGCATTGGCGTCGAAGGTGAAGCAGTCCTTGAAATCTGCGTACTCTTTGTCTGTTTCTTCCCAGACGGTCATCTTCAGGATCTTGTCCTCGTCCAGATTGCTGAGCGCCTTGCCGTAATCCTTGATCACGCCGTCGACATTGCCCATCTCTTTACGGACACCGAAAGCGTCACAGCCTGCAACGCCCACCATCATTGATGCAGCAAGAAATGCCGCAACTGTTTTCCTTAACATAAACAACTCTCCTTATTAGGGATTTATGAAATTTTGATGAGATACGAGAGCATGCTCTCATAATTCATTACCTTTGCCATGGGCTTTGACAGCAAGGGCGAAGCATCCTCTTCAGACTTAACCTGAATGTTGTGCGCGAGCACCATGCTGCACTGGTCGATATGGACAGTCACCCTCTCATCGTAAGTTACCTGATCTGCCGCCGTGCCGTTCACATAATACTTGCTTACCATCATCTCGGTGCCGGCATCGTGGCTCTGCGTCAGCTTGTAGCTGCCGTTCTTAATGAAGTACATATCGTAAACGATAGTCTCCGTAACAGTGTCCGAAGTGCCGCTCGAACGTGAGACCAAAAGAGCCACAGGCGAAGTGAAGACTGCATATTCACATCCGCCGCCGGACAGGTACATGATGTTCGGGATCTCTATCTGCTTAACGACACCGTCCTTTACCTTATCGTATGAATATACGTAAAAAGTCGCAGAATACGCGGACGGATCAGCGGCAGCGAAAAAGTAGAATTCCGGAATGCCGTCTGAATTAATATCGTAAAGTCCGCATGTCGCTGTATCAAAAGTCTTCTCGACTCCCTGGATGGCCGCCTTATTTGACTTCAGCAAGTCCATGTATTTGCCGACAGCCTTCTTGCCGTCTTCCGTCAGAGCTATCGTGCTCTCTGTCGCCCTCGTGTATACGGAGGCAGTAGCTTCCGTGCTGTTCGTATTGCAGCCTGATAAAACCAAAGCCATTGCGGCTGTTACAACTAAAGTCACTGCACGCTTGAACATAACGTGCCCCTCCTTCACATTACCCTCAAATAAAAAAGTGGCTGCCGGGCTCTTCCCGACAACCACATTTTATATCTAATACTCTTTTACACAAATACCTTGCGCGCCTGATATTTTTGCACAGGCCCCGAAAATTACTTCTCGCCGTTGAGCACCGCGATGATGTTCGGAAGCTCCTTGTCAACGATGTCGTTATCAAGCTGGCATGTTCCTGCATTGGCATGTCCGCCGCCGCCATAGGAGAGACAGAGCTGGCCGATATCGGTCTTGCCAGCCTTGTTGATGATCGACTTGCCGATCATGACCGCGGTATTCTGCTTCTGGAAGCCCCATGCAACATGGACGCTTACCTCTGCCTCAGGATACATGGCATAGACCATGAATCTGTTGCCGGTGTAGATCGTTTCGAGCGGTCTTAAATCGATAACAGCGACCTTGCCGTCGATCTTAACAATCTCGGAAAGCTGCTTCTTGAACAGTTCCTGCTGCTCGAAATACATTTCCGTACGCTCTTTTACATCGGGATGAGCAAGCACTTCATCAATGGTGTGATGTGCGCAGTAATCGATGAGCTCCATCATGAGCTGGTAGTTGGAGATCCTGAAATCGTGGAAACGGCCCAGACCGGTTCTTGCGTCCATGATAAAGTTCATGAGCACCCAGCCCTTGGGTTCAAGGATCTCATCGATAGTAAAATCAGCGGTATCGCCCTTATCCACCGCGCTCATTATCTCTTCATTAACGGTCTTGAATCTGTCAGCACCGCCGTAATAGTTATAAACTACTCTTGCAGCAGACTTCTCTCTTAAGCAGATGAACTTGTGGCCGTAAGCTTCCATGTTATTCCTGACAAGCTCACTCTCGTGATGGTCGAAAGCAAGACCTACTCTGGGATCAAAAGGAAGATTCGTCGTGATGTCGTTCTCGTTGATGTCGACCTTTCCGTCCTGGACATCCTTCGGGTGAACGAACTTGATCTCACCGATCATGTCGAGTTCCTTAAGAAGCATCGCACAAACGAGTCCGTCAAAGTCACTTCTTGTAATTAATCTCTTTTTTTCCATATATTCAGCCCCCAATATCTTCCACTCGGAATAGTGTTTTTCGCACAAATTCCTGATTTAGAGTTTACGCGATGTCAGGGTAAATTTCAATGATTCAGGGGCCTTACGGGCACCTTGCAAGCCCTCAAATTACAGCAGTTTTGCCTTGACGGAGCAATTTGCGGTCGGTATTGTAAAGATATTACTGAATAAGGAATAAGTGGTAATGAATAAAAATATTAAAAGTAAAATAGCAATCGTTCTTGTGGCGGCAATGACGCTCCCGCTCTTCAGTTCATGCTCGCTGTTCAGCAAAAAAGCAGTCAGAACGGCCGCAGCAGAATTCGGCGAAGTCATTAAGACCTGCGATGCCTCCGACATCTTGAAGAAGACCAGTGACATCGACCGCGACTACAAAAAGTCCTTCAAGCACCTCCTGGATCTTAAGAACTATACGGAAGAGGAAGCTTCTTTTTACGAGCACATGATAAGCACGATCGAATATACGGTCGACGAGAAATCCGTAAAAGTCGAAAAGGATAAGGCCAAGATCGGCATGACCTTCTCCGTCGCCGATCTTGATGCGCTCAAAAAAGCCGACTACAAGGACATAAATGCCCTGACTTCCGCAGTGGACAGCGCTTCCAAAAAAGACATCGATGTTACCGTCGATTTCAAGAAAGAAGATAAGGATTGGTACGTTACCAATCTCGACGACGAGGAATTCAAAGACCTCTTCTCCTTCTTCGGCAACATGCCCGTCATAGGCCGCGGCACTCTCATCGAGACAGCCAAAAAGCTTGCCGAAGCTGTCGTTAACGACGACTCCGGCGTAGCCATTTACCTGGCAGGTCCCAATGCCACTCCCGAGACAATTCAGGCCGTAAAGGATTATTTCGATGTCGACGGAAAGCCGACCAATGAAGACAAAGCTTTCCGCGCCGCAGTAAGAGAAGGTATGCGCGTCGAGATCGACGAATCCACCGTTCTCATCGAAGGCACCAGCGGCAGCGTGCACATCATTCTGAAAAGGCCTAATTTCGAGGTTCTGGCAGGCAAGAATTTCTCCTCCATACCCGAGATCACCAAAGCCGTAAAAGACTGCGACATCATCAACTTCGAATACACCTGCAGGCTCGAGAGATCAGGCCCTGACTGGTTCGTCACAAACCTTGATACCGTTGAGTTCGGCGGCCTTCTTTCCTACAAGAAGTTCAAGATCACCCTGAACTCCGTCGACGGCACATACAAGGCGACGAAAGATATCACCGACCAGTTCATCAAATACATCTCAAGTGAATATAAGGTCGGCGTCCCTTCCGGCTGCGAGGGCAAGATCAATATAAGATCCACCCTGGTCCTCAAGAACGGCAAATACGAAGTCAAGATCGACCGCGACGCCTTCGTTGCCGACATCAAGAGCTTCGCCGAGAAGAACATCGACAAGATCATCACAAACACTCTCGGCACCACTTCCTCAGTCGGCCTTGACGCCATGGCAAAGATCGCCGGCTACAAGGATTACGCCGACATGAAGCAGAAGATCCTTGAGCAGGTCTCTTCAGGCATTGCGAGCATTGAGACTTCAGGCCTCGAGAGCACCGGCACCTACACTGTCAGCGGCAACAAGATCACTTTCGTATCCTCTTCCGCAACGATGCCCGGCACGATCGACAACTTCGGCAACGTCAGCGTCGAAGCACCCGTAACAGATCCAGACGCGCAGAAGCTTCTGGGCGCAAATAAGGTGCAGATGTTATATCAGAAGGCGGCGTAAGCTGGGCGGGCGGCGCTTACTTCTGCCGCACATAATAAATGAACCTTGCATGGCGGCCGGTGTCGAATTGCCCGGCCGCTTTTTTATGTGTATCTGAAACCTGTGTTTTTTATGCGTTTCAGATACAGCTTGGTTCAGACGCAGGAGCAAAAAACTGAAGTGTATAATTATTACCCTTAAAAATGCCCAATAATTATACAAAAACGGCTTTTTGTATAATTATGACCCCATTTTTTTATCAATAATTATACAGCGGCAGTCGGGACCTAAAGCAGTGTGTAAATTTTGGCTTAAAAATCCTCGAAAATTACACAAAATCGGTTTTTTGTGTAATTTTCGGCGATTTTTTGAAAGAAAATTATACGCCAGGCTTACAGGGGCAGGGGCTCCCACCGGACTTAAAAATCAGGGCCGCCCCTATCTGAAGAGGCAGCCCTGCAGTTTTCAAACTTAAAGTTAACTATTACTTCTTGATAAGAAGTGACTCGCCTGTCATTTCTGCAGGCTGAGGAAGTCCCATGATCTCCAGCAAAGTGGGGGCGATGTCGCAGAGGCGGCCGCCCTCGCGGAGAGTGTAAGAAGGATCGTAGTTGTAGAGGATGAACGGAACGGGATTTGTTGTGTGTGCAGTGTGAGGCTGCATTGTCTCGAGGTTCATCATCTGCTCAGCGTTGCCGTGGTCAGCGCAGATAAAGAGAACGCCGTTCATCTTCTTTACTGCTTCTACAGCGCCGCCTACGCAAGCGTCAACTCTCTCTACTGCTGCGATAGCTGCTTCAAGAACGCCTGTGTGGCCGACCATGTCAGGGTTAGCGAAGTTGATG
>JAEFBC010000247.1 GCA_016292155.1 Saccharofermentans sp.
CTGTAGACATTCTGCTCTCTGACACGTCTTGCAATGAGCTGGTTATACTGCCCTCCGAAGTCGAGGACGAGGATCATTTCCTTGGACATGGGAATTCCTCCGGAATCATATAAATCTTATTGGTTTATTATATTCTTGCTTATGCCCCGCGAAAACAAAAAATCTCTTGCCTAATAGCGAAAAACATAGCCCTTCAGAAGTTTTATGTTTTGGTAAGTTTTACATATAAAAGAGCTGCAGTTTCAAATGTCGCTGCAGCTCCGGATTTTTGTGTTTTTGTTATGGCTTATCTTCTGATGATCTCTTCTCTTACAGGTCCTGTAGATACGATAGAGATGTGGACGCCGATCTCCTTTTCGATGAACTCGACATAGTCCTGAGCTTCCTTGGGGAGCTTATCGTATTCTGTGAGGCCTCTGATATCGCCCTTGCCCTTCCATGAAGGCAGGTATTCGATAACGGGCTTGCATCTGTCGAGCTGTGTGGGATTCGGGAAATCCTTTGTGATGACGCCGTCGATCTCATAAGCTGTGCAGACAGGGATCTTATCTAAGTAACCAAGTACGTCAAGGTTAGTGAGGGCAACGTCTGTACCGCCCTGGAGTCTTACACCGTAACGTGTAGCTACGCAGTCGAACCAGCCGACTCTTCTCGGGCGTCCTGTTGTAGCGCCGTACTCACCCTTGTCGCCGCCACGGTCTCTGAGTTCTTTAGCAACTGCTTCGTCCAGGATCTCAGATACGAATGCGCCGCCGCCGACTGAAGAAGAGTAAGCCTTGGTAACTACAACGATCTTCTTGATCTCATAAGGCGGAATGCCTGCGCCAACGCAGCCGTAGCCTGCCAATGTGGAGGAAGATGTAACCATCGGGTAGATGCCCATGTCAGGATCCTTCATTGTACCGAGCTGGCCTTCGAGGAGGATGTTCTTGCCTTCCTTCAGAGCTTCGTAGATATATGCATTGGTATTTGTGACAAAAGGCTTGATGAGTCTTCCCTGCTCGAGCATCTCGGCCAAGAGCTCATCTGCCTTGATGGGATCTTTGTGATAGAGGTTTACGAGGAGCGCGTTCTTGATCTCAAGGACTCTCTCGATCTTTTCCTTCAATGTTGCTTCGTCGAAAAGCTCGGAAACCTGGAAGCCGATTTTCGCATATTTGTCAGAGAAGAACGGTGCGATACCGGACTTGGTGGAGCCGAAAGCCTTGCCGCCTAATCTCTCTTCTTCGAACTTATCGAAATCAACATGGTAAGGCATTACGACCTGAACCCTGTCAGATACCAGAAGGTGGGGATTTAAACCCTGCTCCTTTAATGAGTTATATTCATTGACGAACTTTCTTATATCAAGCGCAACACCATTGCCGATGATGTTTACGATATTGTCGTAACAAACACCCGAAGGCATGAGGTGAAGAGCGAATCTTCCGTGATCGTTGATAATGGTGTGTCCTGCATTAGCTCCGCCCTGGAATCTTATTACGATGTCAGACTCACTTGCCAAAAGGTCAGTGATCTTGCCCTTTCCTTCGTCGCCCCAGTTAGCACCAACGATTGCCGTAACCATATAAGGTCCTCCAAAAATCAGTATCGGTTTAATAGGTTTTATATAAAACCCGCGCAAATTATAACAGAAATCTTAAAAATGTGTTGGGTTTATTTAGGACGTTACTGTAACTTGCAGATAACGACCCTTCTCCAGCCTTTTTTGCCGTATTCATAGGTGCATGTAACAAGCGTCAGCTGCTTTTTGTCAGTTATGTCGCCTGTCACATATTTCTTAAGGTCACTGGCCTTAATTATCTTGGATTCTTCGACTGTAAAGGTCATTTCCTTGCCTTCTGCGGACTTGAAGACCACTTTGTCACCCTTCTTGAGCTTGCCCAGATTGTGGAACATGGAACCGTCTTTGTAATTATGGCCCAGGATCGTCGCATTGCCTGTCTCTCCCGGCATGACCGAACCCGGATAGTGACCGAGACCATACCTTAAGGACACCTTTGTGGCCTCATCCCATACGGAATAACTGATCTTTATCTTGCCGATCGAAAGGATGCCGATAGACTTCAATGACACCGTAGAGCCGCTGTCTTGTGCAGGTGCTTCATCCAGCTCATATTCAAGCTCTTCTTCGCCGTCGGGTTCGCCTTCTCCTTCGCCCTCGCCTTCACTGTCATCTATGATGTCGTATCCTTCTTCCTCGCCTGCGACTTCATTTCCGGCTGCAGGGACCGTAAATGTGATCTCTGCCTCCTCTGTCGCCTCTATCTTCTCGGAAACTGCGGCAAGAGCATCTTCAGAGATCTTTTTCCTGTTATATCTCTTAATGGGCTCTATCAGCAGCAGAATTATTCCGGCTATAAGGAGAATAGCCGCTGCTGCTATAAGAACTGTATTGACAGCTGTTTTCTTTGATCTTTGTCTGTTGCCCTGCGCTTTTCGTTTCATTATCCTGCCCGATTTTTCACCGATTTTTAATATAAATTGCATATTCATTATACTCTTTGACCGTGCTATTATGTTAAACGCACGTCATTTTTGTTACGGAGGGGTTACATGGAGAGCAAGATCTGGGAAAATGCACTCGAATTGCTTAAGTATGATTCGAACATTAATTCCATTACCTACGAGTCTATCCTCTGTAAGATGAGCGTTGCTCACTGCGATAAGGATGTCCTGGTTCTTGCTGCCAGAGACGAATATTCCTTAAATCTCGTTAAGGGCCAGAAGCTCAATAAGCTGGTTGAAGATGCTATAAGGGCTGCCAATGACGGCAAGTCCTGTGCCGTTAAGTTCATCCTTGAAGGCGACGAGAATGCTCTTAATTCTTCCGTTATTTCCGAGAAGAAGGCCGCAACACAGGCAAAGACTGAGATAGTTACCCCTACAGGACTTACAGGCGAGTTTACTTTCGAGAACTTCGTCGTAGGTGACTGTAACCGTTTTGCACATGCATCCGCAGTATCTGTCGCAACCAAGCCCGGCCAGAAGCAGAGAAACCCCTTCTTCTTATGGGGTAATTCAGGTCTTGGCAAGACACACCTCATGAAGGCTATCGGCAATGCTGTTTTGGAGCAGCATCCCGAAAAGAAGGTCATTTATACCACATGCGAAGCCTTCACAAATGCCTTTATCGCCTGCATCAACAATAAGAATTACACGGAATTCCGTAATAAATACCGTTCTGTAGACGTCCTTCTGATCGACGATATCCAGTTCCTTATCGGCAAGGAAGGTGTCCAAACCGAATTCTTCAATACTTTCGAGGCTTTGATCGAGGCAGGAAAGCAGATCGTAATCACATGCGACAAGGCTCCTTCCAACCTCACACAGTTAAGCAGCAGACTTACATCCCGTTTCCAGGACGGTATCATGTTCGACGTCCAGCCGCCGGATTTTGAGACACGTAAGGCTATCTTCTTAAGCAAGCTCGAGAATGAGACTTTCACGCTTTCAGACGAGATAATCGACTATGTCTGCGAGAATGTCACGACCAATATCAGACAGCTTAACGGCGCTTTTAACACGATCTCTTCTTATATTACCCTGGCTAACGGTGAACTTACTCTGGATGATATCCGCAAGATCATCGATCCTATCGTAAATACGAATAAGAAGAAGTTCTTAACGCCTGAGATCGTTATAAATGCAGTATCCAATTACTACGATCTGACTCCTGACAAGCTTACTTCCAAGCTCAGAAGTGCTGAGATATCTACAGCACGTAATGTTGCCATGTTTATCTGCAGGGATTATCTCGAATTAAAGCTCGAGAAGATCGGCCAGATCTTCGGCGGACGTAAGCACACCACAGTTATGCACGGCTGTGACAATGTAAATGAGGATCCTGAGCTCAAAAAGCAGGCTGAAGAGATCTATAAGCTCATTACATGATTTGAACAATTTTTGTTCTTAAGTGCAAAACTTAAAGTAGATTTCCTGTAGACGGTTTGTATACAAATGTAACAATGTTCAAAACGGTATTTTTCTGAACATTAATCAAGTGCGTTTTATACATTGTCATGTTCGGAAAAAAGCGCAGAAACAACGCATTTTCGAGCACTTCTGAACATTTGAACAAAACATAATAAGGCTAATAAGAGCTAACTTTAAGTACTGTAAGACCGGATTTCCGCTTCGCAAAACTATCCGCAAAATTAAACCTTTGTAACACCGTTAAACTATACATTTTTAATATATTTCAGTGTATAATGTTTAAGAAATTTTATTAATAATGAAAGGTGGCTCCCTTCATATGAAGTTCACATGCAGCAGAGATGACTTGGTTAATAATGTATCCATAGTCCAGAGAGCTGTTACTACTAACAGTACAGTAAATATCCTTAACGGCATTCTCATTGAGGCATCAGA
>JAEFBC010000248.1 GCA_016292155.1 Saccharofermentans sp.
AAGAACTGGAACGACGGTAAGCTCCAGGAGTTCAAGGACAGAAAGACATACAACACATGCGAGTCTTCAATGAAGCCCAGAACAGCTACTGTTACGATCAGCAAGGCAGAGGAGAAGGAACTTCCCGAGCTCAAGCCCGTTGACGGTGACGCTATCGGAACAAAGCCCATGCTCTTCACAACACACACATGCGCTAAGTGCAAGGCAGTAAAGGCTATGTTCGACGAGCAGAGATTCGACTATGAACTCATCTATGCTGATGATGACGCAGAGCTCGCAAAGCAGTTCGACATCGTTAACGTTCCTGTCCTCATCATCCCTGATGGCGACGGCGTAAGAAAGTACACCGATGTAGGACCTATCAGACAGTATGTCAACGAGTGCAAAGGTATTAAGTCTTAAGGACTAAGGTGTTATAAAAAACAAAAGCTCCCGCAGGTTCCGGCCGGCGGGAGTTTTATTATTTTAAAATACTTCATTCTGTAACGGATTTTTCGCACATTTTTAACCAATTGTCTAATATCCCTGATATAATCTAGAGTGAAGTAATATTGGTTTTTCTTTTGATGAAAGTAGGTGGCCAACTATGAGTAGTACTTTAAGAATTTCACGCGGCTTTATTGCTGCATTAATCACGCTCTGCGTTTTCTTTACATGCCTGCCGTTCGGAAGGACCGTAAATGCAGATACCAATCCGACGGTTTATTATTTCTGCAAGGAAAATATTGATAGCGAGAATGTAATCGTCAATACAGGCAGCGTCCCCGAAGGGCAGTTCTGTTTTGCTGTTTTTGTAGATGGCGGGGATACACAGCATCCGTATACGATCGAGCAGTTTATTAAAGACAGTTACAACGATGAATCTGAAGAAAACAATATACCTGTTGTCGTTAACAATGGTCTTATCGTTGCAGGGGGTCTGTCTGATTTAAGATTTGTTCTTCTCGGAAGCGGCAGGGCTCAGTTTAACGGATATGCTTATTACTCAGAAGCTGATAATGCATTTACTGGAGATAAGAATGACTTAGGTGCTATTGAGTCATACATAAATAGTTTAGGCGATATCCAGGACGATTATTCGCTTCTTGTATTTGGGAATATGACTGTCAAAGAGCCCTCTACCCTTAATGAAGTTAGTGTTTCAAGCAATGGCGTTTTAACTATCAACCATGCGGGCAACGACGGCCATACTGAGTTTACTGTTAATAAACTGAAGATTTCAGGTGCCGGCAAAGTGGTGATCAATGGCGGCGCCGAGCCTAATGGTCTTAATATCCTCAAAGAACTCAGTGCTTGTGACGGCAGTCTTACAGGCGCTGATGGTTCTGTTCTCCTGATTGAAAACGGAGCCAAAGTTAACGGCGGAATTTTGCTTTATGCTTCTGACGGCACGACGGCTGAAACCGGAAACGGATTTGAAAATGTTACTTACTTGGCTACTGAAACCTATTCTTTCAGACCCACCGGTTATGATTCTCCCAGATGGGTTAAGGACGGCGATCCCGGCCCTCAGGATCCTGCGGGAATCTATGTTGCATTCAGCGATGATCTCTTCAGTTCTTATACATACCAGTATGCAGGCGGAGAGACTACAGAAATTCCGCCTGAAGGAAATATCGCACCTGTCGATGCAGACAGCATTACTATTACAATGGTTCCGAAAAACGGAACGCTTAGTGTTAAGCAGGGCGATAAGACTCCGACAGTAACGAATAATTCTTTCACGCTTTATAAAAATGATTACGATTGGACCCAGGGTCCCTGCTATGTAGAGGTCACTGCCATCAGAGACAGCGGTATTTATTTCCATTGTGAAGACGGCCTTGTAACAGAGATCAATTATGATTTAGATGAGAGCAGAAATTTTACGGTAAGCGGCGATTACCTGCCTCTGTCTGCTTATGAGAACGCTTATGGTATTAATTTCCATGTAGTTACACAGGATGAATCAGAACCTGTTTCGACTTATGTTTCGACAAATGGCGGATTGACTTTAGGTACAGGTCACTTTGACAGGGAATTCAATATCACCAAAAACGGTGATTCCTGGGCAGACGTTTATGACGTTTACATCCGCAGAGGCGAGAAGAGATATCCCGGAATGTATCTGAATTTCGACAGGAGCGAGAATACTCCGATCGAAAAGATCCAGTATTCACTTGATGATGGTGCGTTAACGGAGCTGACAGAGGAATTCCTCAGCTATGATATCTATAGATACAACACCAAGGTTAAGTTTGTAATTACTCCGAAGGAAGGCGTCGATAATCTTGATCTCCGTATCGACTGGGATCAGTACTTTATCGGAGAGACTGTTCCGTTCGATGGTTTCTCTTTCGCGAATAACGAACTCGTTATAACAAAACCTGCTAACGAATCTGAATGGGGCGTAATCTATGATATCGGAATCAACGTTCCGGGCGATCCCGTACCGGGTGGAACATTTGAGATCAGATTCCCCGGCGCTCCCCAGGTTGTTGACGGCGTACAGTGCAGATTCAGTGAGAACGAAGAATGGTCTACGGCAGCTGCTGACGGCGATGATCTGTACTTCAATATCGACCGTAACAGAACAGCTGTATATCTTAAGCTGCTAAAGAGGGAAAATAGCGGCGCATTATCGATCAAGGTAGAGAGCAAGGCTAATCCCGGAGCTGATCCTGTTGTTATGACGGGAATTGAGCTTGATGAAAATAACCAGTTTGTTCTCACAAAGCCTGAAGGCGAGAATGCAAATTGGGAAGGTAATTACATCGTTACCATCACGGCAGAAGGCGGCGATACACCTACCCCCACACCTGATCCTGACAATCAGCTTGCAAAGTTCGGAGGTTACAGGATAAGACTTGACGGTTATGTCGGCGTTTCTTACTATGTTGCGCTCGATCAGGGCATCCGCGATTCGAACACAAAGATCACATTCACATTCGACAGCAATATTCCTGCATTCTCAAGACAGGAGATCAGCTTTGATGATGCACGTTATGTAGTGGAAGAGGGCGCAGGAGACTTCTATGTTTTCGATCTCAAGCTCGCGCCGAATGACATGACAAAGACCATAAATGCGACACTGACCAACGGAGATTATTCACTCACGTTTAACCAGTTTACCGCCAGGGATTTTGTCAACTTTTATGCACAGAACGGCACGGAAAAAGTGGCAGCTCTTGCCAATGCGATCAAGAATTACGGCTACTATACGCAGCTTAAGTTCGGACCTTCCAATCCGATCTTTGCAGAGGATGCGATGACACTTACAGATCCTTCTTATGAGAAAGTTAATGTAGGCAGCATTCAGGACGGTATCAGTTATTCCGGCTCCAGCGTGGTCTTCCTGTCCGGCAATAAGATCAAGCACTATTTCAAGATTACAGATAATCCGGACGCTTATACTTTCAAGGTCAACGGAAAGACCGTAAAAAAGGTCTCGGAAGGCGGAGATCTCTATTCTGTCTCGACAGAGGAAATCGCTGCTCCTGCTCTTGGAAATGGCATCAGCGTAGAGATCCTTTATAACGGAAATGTGATCGCGAGTTATTCATATTCGGCTATGAACTATGCGAAGGCAGTCGTTGACAGTCAGAGCACAACGTCTGAGATGAAGTCTCTCGTAAAGGCGTTTGCTATGTACTACGATGCTATAAATGCTTATAATAAGCCCGTTAACGGATAAGGGGGTACGTCATGGACAGTAAGGCAGCATATGAAAAACTCGATCTTCAGGTGATCAGATTTGATTCAGAAGATGTAATCGTTACAAGTCTTAATGAAGGAGAGATCGTTGGAAACGAATGAGAATTAAATCTAATTTTATCGCACACAATTCATCAGACGAGTCCTATCTCGTTCCTACATCAGGTGCGGAGTTCTCAGGAATCGTAAAAGGCAACAAGACGCTTGGCGCGATCATTGAACTTCTTAAAGAAGAGACTACCAGAGACCAGGTCATTGCAGCCATGAAGGAACGTTACGATGCACCCGATGGAGCTATCGAAAAAGACGTGGACCGCGTTATCTCCGAACTCCAAAAGATAGGCGCACTCGAATGAGAGAATTGGTATACTAATACAAACAAAACAAACGGGACTGTCTTAGGGCAGTCTCCGTTTTTTATGGGGAGTTATGCTGACCGGTAAATATGAGTTTGCAGGAAAGACTGTGGAAGTGAATTCGCTTTATGAAGCGGTCCACAAGTACTGCGCTGCTTATATTTCGGAAGCTCCCGCTGATTTTTCCGTCACGACCACAGAAGATGATATCGGATACGAGAGGGCACGCTCGGAGATCCCCGGATGCCCTGACGGCTATCTTGAAGAGCTCGCGGTTTACCGCAAGATATCAGAGAAGATGCCTTCATATGACACGATCCTTTTCCATGGTTCTGTAGTCGCAGTAGATGGCGTGGCATATTTATTTACAGCTGCCTCAGGCACGGGCAAATCGACGCATGCCGCATTGTGGCGAAGGCTATTCGGCGAGCGCGCGGTAATGGTAAACGACGACAAGCCGCTGCTTCATGTAGGTGATGTTGTCACCGCTTACGGAACCCCTTACGACGGTAAGCACAAGCTGTCAAACAGGATCGCTGTTCCTTTGAAAGCTATATGCATTTTAGAGCGCGCGGACAAGAATTCGATCGTGCCGGTAACAAAGGCTGAAGCATACACGATGCTTCTTCAGCAGGTGTACCGTCCGAACGATGTTTTCGCGCTGCAGAAGACACTTGAACTGGTTGATAAAATGGCAGACAGGGTAGGGCTCTACAGGCTCTGCTGCAACATGGATATTGAAGCGGCCAGGGTCGCCTATGACGGGATGAACGCTCATGAATAGTTTCGAAGAAGAACTCGAGAAGACCGGCAGGCTGGTCTATACGACCGTCGGCGTCAGCATGAGGCCCCTGATTAAGCAGGACCGTGATATCTCGATAATCGAGAAGCCCAATGGCCGCCTTAAGAAATTCGACATCGCGTTATACAAGCGCCCAAACGGCAAGTACGTCCTGCACCGCGTTGTAAAGGTGCTTGAGGACGGCTACGTCATCTTGGGTGATAACTGTACTTCAAAAGAATACAACATCAAGGATCAGCAGATATTAGGCGTTCTGACTTCGCTCGTCCGCGCCGGCAAAGAGGTTGATTTCAACAGCTTCGGCTACAAGCTCTACGTCCGCGCAAGATACGCCCAATATCCCGTGCGTGTTATAATTTTCAGGACCAAAAGATTCTTAAGAAAACTGATAAAGAGATGAACGACAGCACTATCAAATGGCTATATAAAGTTCCTGCGGGGAAGAAATTCTACATTCTCGCACTGACCATCGTCCAGTGCCTAAGCGGCGCGAGCGGTGTTCTGTATGCCGTGTTCTTAAGAGACATCGTCAACAATGCCGTCGACAAGAACCTTGACGGCTTCATCCGCAGCGCTGTCTGCATCGTCATTCTCATTTTGTTCCAGCTTACATTATCGGCCGTATCAAGATGGCTGTCGGAACTGTCGCGCTCGACCTTTGAGAACATATTCAAGGAAAGGCTCATGCATAACATCCTCCGCAAGGATTTCGGACGCGTGAATGCAGTCCATTCCGGCGAGTGGCTGAACCGCCTTACAAGTGATACTACCGTCGTCGCAAACAATTACACGGAGATCATTCCTGGCTTTGCGGGCATGGCGGTAAAGATGCTCTCAGCTCTTGTCATGCTCATAGTTCTGGATACCAGATTTGCCCTGATCGTAATACCTCTTGGTGTCGTTCTTGGAATCCTGACTTTTGCATTCAGAAAGAGCATGAAGAAGTTCCACAAGAGAGTGCAGGAGAAGGACGGCGCTCTGCGTATGTTTCTGCAGGAGCGGATCGGCAGTCTTACCGTTATCCGTTCGTTTGCAGCTGAAGGCCAGACTGAAGAAGAGGAGCGTTCGAAGGCGGGCGAGCACAAGAAGGCGCGCATGAGAAGGACCGCTTTCTCGAATGTATGCAATTTCGGTTTCGGCGCGGCCATGAACGGCATGTATATCTTCGGAATAATCTACTGCGCATATGGTATTTTTACAGGCACGATCCAGTACGGAACACTGACCGCGATCGCACAGCTCATAACACAGATCCAGTCGCCGTTTGCAAACATCACAGGCTACCTGCCTCGCTGGTACCAGATGCTCGCAAGTGCAGAGCGTCTCATGGAGATCGAGAAGTTTGACGACGATATCGTTGAATCTTCCGAGACGCGCGAAGCAGTCTGCGGATTCTACCGCGATTCATTTGCCGGCATCGGTCTCGAAAACGTGGGCTACACATATTATCCCGCCTCAGGCAAGGTCGACGGCGTGATAAAGGACAACATGCCTGAAGCTGTATCAGATCTCAACCTCTCGATCGCAAAGGGCGAGTACGTGGCATTCACAGGCCACAGCGGCTGCGGCAAGTCAACGGCGCTGATGCTCCTCATGGGGATCTACAAGCCTGATTCCGGAATGCGCTATGTCGAGCTTAAGGACGGAACGAGAAAGGAACTTACTTCGGCATGGCACCGCCTGTTTGCATATGTGCCACAGGGCAATAAGCTCATGAGCGGAACCGTCCGCGAGATAGTAAGTTTTGCGGATAAATCATGCAGCGGCGATGACGAACGCATCAACCGGGCACTGAAGATCGCCTGTGCGGATGAATTCATCTCTGAACTTGAGAATGGTATCGATACAGTTCTTGGTGAACGCGGCACGGGGCTTTCTGAAGGCCAGATGCAGAGGATCGCGATCGCCCGTGCGATCTTCTCGGAATCGCCGATCCTTGTTCTCGACGAAGCTACGAGCGCATTGGATGACCTCACTGAGAAAAAGCTTCTTGAGAACCTGCGCGCACTGACGGATAAGACAGTCATTATCGTTACACACCGCGCTGCTGCTTTGGAGATCTGTGACAGGAAGATAGGATTCTGATCCTTAGCGTAAAACCAAAAATATTAAAAGCCCCGCTCTTAATTGAACGGGGCTTGTTGATTTCAATTTTTTAATTATCAGAGCTGATCAGCAGGAACGAAAGGCAGTTCGATAACGCCATCACCTGTAGGCTCAGTGGGCTTCGTTGAAGGCGTAGCCTTAGGTTTTGTAGTAGGTGTAGGCGTAGCCTTAGGTGTATTAGTAGCCTTGTTGCCACTGCCTGAACCGGAACCGCTGCCTGAATCTGAAGATGTAGTGGTTGTTGTCGTAGCGTCGGTATCAGCCGGTACGATTACCTCGCCCTCGTCTGTAGTGACAGGGGGTTCTGATACTGATTCCGAAGTCGTAGTGGTGGCTTCAGAAGTGGTGGTTGTTGTTGCTGTTGTGGTGGTCTCAGTCGGCACCATAACATCCTTATTGCTGCAGCCGCGAACTATAAGCGCAATCACCAAAGTGAGAACGAGAACAGCTGCAACGATAGAAAGTATTATTGTTAATCTTTTTTTATCCATGAGTGAATAATACCCTTAAAGTCGTTTCACTGCAAATTTTTTTCGAACACAGTTAATGAAATATGATTATTTCATTACTTTTTAAAATGTAATAAAAATTTTCGGAAACTTAGTAGTAGAATACGAGAAATAACTTAATAAGGTGTTTTCGGTTATGGAAGATTATTCTTATGATCACAGCAATGAAAGCGAACTGAGCCACACCACGCTGCTCGATTATCTCAATGAAGAAGCTGAGCTCGACAGAGTCGACTTCGAAGCCTTAATGGAAGAGATAAGAGTCAGCTGATAAAGCGGTCAGCATACGCAGCGGATTCGATATCAAGGGGCTAATGCCCCCTTTTTTATGGGCGGATGGAGGGATTATTCCTGTGTGGAATCCGTGCCCGCTCTGTGAAAACAGCCCGTGCAGTTGTTTGTTAACGGTTTTCCGTTACCGGAATATTTACAGAACTTAAATCCGGCAACAAATTACATACAACCTATATCAACTGCACAATCGCCTGAGGCGAAAATAATGCAAATCCCGACTTACATAACGCCGGGGGAGTTCTCATAATAGAAGTGTAAGAAAAATTTTAGTAATCGGGGCCGCCGGCAAGAACGCCGCGGGCCGCCGGGATTTAGGAGGTTTCTTATGCTAAAGGATTTTGTAAAGGCAGCAAAGCCGGCAGATGAAGAGCTTGCCCAGAGAATTGCAGATGAGAGAGCTAAGCTTTTCGCGGCCCAGATGAAGATAAAGGAAGCAGGACTTCCCGTAATGGTTATGTTCGAAGGTTGGGGCGCGGCCGGAAAAGGCAGCGTCCTGGGAAAGATCATTAAGAATATCGACCCGAGATTTTTCAGGGTCAAGACTTTCCCGAAGCCGACGAAGGAGGAACTCAGATATCCGTTCCTGTACCGCTATATGAAGGAGATCCCCGAGAAGGGCAAGTTCGCGTTCTATGACACCTTCTGGATGGAGGAAATCACGGACGCGCGCGTTGAGGATTATCTGGACGACAAAGAGTATGAGGAGATGATCGATTCGATCAACAAGACGGAGAGGACGCTTGTTGATAACGGTTATCTCGTAATGAAGTTCTTCTTCCAGATCAGCAAGAAGGAGCAGAAGGAGCGCCTCGAAAAGCTCATGGACGACAAGGACACTAAGTGGCGTGTCGACAAGGGCGACCTTTATGAGAACAAGCACTACGACGACTGCCTTGAGGTCTACGACCAGTATCTGAAGGATACGAATAATCCGACGGCGCCGTGGTACATTATCGACAGTAAGGATAAGAAGTTTGCTGAGCTCCAGGTGCTTGAATTCCTGAATCAGGGAATAGAGACAGCTCTGAAGAACCAGAATACGGCAGCGCCGATCCTGCAGAATGTCTTCCCGCTTAAGAAGACTCCTCTCCTTAAGGAGATCGAGCTTAAGGATAAGACTCTGACAGATGAGGAGTATGAGGAGAAGCTCGACAAGCTCCAGGATGAATTAAGAGATCTTCACAACAAGCTATACAGGAAGAAGATCCCTGTCATTATCTGCTACGAGGGCTGGGACGCTGCAGGCAAGGGCGGAAACATCAAGCGTATCACGGGCGCCCTTGATCCGAGAGGATTTGAGGTGCTTCCGATCGCAAGCCCTGAGCCGCACGAGAAGAACAGGCACTTCCTGTGGAGATTCTGGACAAGGCTTCCGAGGACCGGCCACATCGCGATCTTCGACCGCACTTGGTACGGCAGAGTCATGGTCGAGAGGATCGAAGGATTCTGTTCAGAGAACGATTGGCAGAGAGCTTATAATGAGATCAACGAATTCGAGAAGGAACTCTCCGACTGGGGCGCTGTCGTCATCAAGTTCTGGGTCCAGATCGACAAGAAGACTCAGCTCAAGCGTTTTAAGGAGCGCCAGGCAAATCCCGAGAAGCAGTGGAAGATCACTGACGAGGACTGGCGCAACCGCGAGAAGTGGGACAAGTACGAGACGGCTATCGATGAGATGATCAAGAAGACATCAACCGAGTTCGCACCCTGGTACATCCTGGAGTCCGTTGACAAGAAATATGCGCGCATCAAGGCGCTGGAGATCGTTATCGACAGGATCAAGGAAGCGTGCGAGAAGGGCAATAAGGACTAAAAGATGCCGCCGGACAAAGATCCGGTCACAAAGCGAAAATCATAAGGAATGCCTGCAGGGAACTTTTTATGTGCCTGCAGGCATTTTAACTGCTCAAAAAACGGGGGCAAAATGTAGGCAAAGTCAAATGAACAGCCCGAAATAGAGCGTTTTTTGTCCATTTTGTCTACCACACACTTGACATGCCCGTGATAAAATAAATATGTTAGTATATACCAAAATCCGATTTTTACAAATACTTTTTCGCAAATTTTATAAATATTTTTTAGAAATTCTAAGAAAGGCAGGTTCGTATGGGCTTTAAGATTGGCGACAATATCGTTTATGCCGGCAGCGGTGTTTGTCAGATAGACGACATCAAAGACATCAGTTTTTTCAAAGAGAAACCTCAGAAATACTATGTTTTGAAGCCTCTCTTTGTAGCAAGATCCCAGTACGTTTACGTGCCGCTCAATAATGAGGCTCAGGTAAGC
>JAEFBC010000249.1 GCA_016292155.1 Saccharofermentans sp.
CTTAGGCTGCTACGAGCTCTGTTGTGTCTGCAATTACTTGCAATTCCCCGTTTTTTAAGGAGGCACAACGAGGATCCTCCACCCGCTTTCCCGACATCAGAAGCCCCGTCGAAACCAGTGCATCCCCATATCAGAAAATAATTGCTCCGGCCAGACACATTGGCCGAAGCAATAAGCTTACGCGAAATTATACAATCTTACAGGCGAAAATCAAGTTTCTTCGTCGAAACCCAAGTCCTTTGTTACATCGTAGGGTTCAAAACTCTGGCTGATGATGTCCTGTGCATCCTTGAGCTCTTTTTCCTCAACAACATCATCAGGTACATAAGGAGCGGGCTCTTCGATCTTTTCTGCATAACCTGTGTTAAAAGGATCAAGTCCGTCGTACTTCTTGTAAGGATTGATAAGGAGCTCTGCGCCGCAGTAGTAGCACTTTGAGACAAAGGGCTTGTTCTCCATCTTCTGCAGACCCTTACCGCAGTTAGGGCAGCTGGCGACGTTCTTGTAATCTGTTCTCTTGGAAAGAAGAATTGCTTCGTTCAAAGCCGTGTCGAGATCTTCATTTGTTGCACCATGCTCTTTGAGCATAAGCCAGAAAGCGTGGAGAAGATACTTCTGCTTTTCGACCATAAGTCTGAGTTCTTCGACTTCTTTTAAAGTGGAATATTCATTCTTATGATCTTCCTTGCCGGAATCTTTCATGCCGCGAAGGAGTTCTTCAGCTTCATTGATGTTCTTGAGCTTAGCCATGTCCTTCATCATTCCCGAATCGAAATCTGCCATAATACCTTACCTCCTCAAGTTCTTTTGTGTGTTTCTCTTCAAATATAAATATATCAAACTTTTTGGATTTTAAATGTGAATTTTACTGGCCTAAAAACTCGGATACGGCCACAGCGACTTTGTAAGGAGTATCGTTGTTTGCGATCAGGGCATCGTCAGTGCTGTTTGAAAGATAACCTATAACAAGCTGGTAGGATCTGACGGAATCAGCATGGTTGAGTCCTGTATACATATTTGACTGGACAGAGCCAAGAGATGTGCTTCCGATTCCTTCAGCAACGGTCTCTGCAAGTTTCTTTCCGTCCTTCGCAGCTGTCTTTGAATACTTGCCTGTGGAAGGCACATATACCTTAACACCGCTGATCTTGGCATCGGGAGCACTGTCGGCGTGAAGTCGGATGAAATAATCTGCTTTGTTGTCAGTCGCGATTTTCGCGCGCTCTATATTGGAGATATTTGCATCGTCAGAATCCCTGGTGAGGATGACCTTTGCGCCGCAGCCCTCCAGGTATTCCTTCAATACCATCGCATATCTGAGAGTGACTTCGTATTCCTTCGCACCGGTGTTGATGCCGACTGCGCCTGTTGTCGCTTTTTCCTTCTCGATAGAAGTCTTCTCGATAACAGTTTCAAGCTCGGTATTGGGTACAGCCTGATGGCCGGGATCGATAACGATAGTCTTGCCCTTAAGATCAGGGTGATCGGACTTAAGCGGAACCGGAGAAGGCGTTGGCGTGGCGGGAATAGGTGTGGGAGTCTCGGTAGGGAAGTGCTGAGGCTCAGGTCCTGCGATGCCGGGATCTTCCTGGCTGGTATTGATGGTCACTTCTGCGGGCATGCCGAACATCTGGTTGAACTTTCTGTCGATCGCAGGCTTGTTAAATGCATAGATAAGATAACCCACGCCTACGATTACAAGCGCAGCGAGAAGACCTATTGCGATGCTCTGAAGGGAAGATCTCTGCGTGTATACAGGTTCTTCTTCCTCTTCTTCGATCTCTGTAAGTTCATCATAGGGTTCTTCGTATTCAGGTTCGATCTCCTTAGGCGGGATCTCTTTCCTGGGAGGCTCATTCCTTACGGGCTGCGGCTGCTTTGCTGCAGGCTTGGCAGGAAGTGGCATTTTATGAGCATTGTCATGGGAAGGTACAGGCTTTTTTGCCGTATCTGCCTGATCAGGCGCAGCTTTCTGTACAGGCTTTTTTGGAGCCTGACCTTTAACGTGAGGCTGTCCTTTAACGGGTGCCTGACCTTTTGCCTGAGGCTGACCCTTGGAAGGATTCTGACCTTTGACGGGTGTCTGACCTTTTGCCTGAGGCTGTCCCTTTACAGGAGCCTGGCCTTTAGCAAGTGCCTGTCCCTTAACGGGAGCCTGACCTTTTGAAGGTGCCTGATTCTTTGAAGGCGCCTGGCCCTTAGTTTGCGGCTGTCCCTTGGAAGGAGCCTGACCCTTAACGGGTGCATTGCCTTTCTTTACAGGCTGACCCTTTGCCTTGTCAGGTGCTTTCTTACCGGAAGGTGCCTTGGAAGGGGAGACGTTCTTGGCGGGAGCCTTTTTCGAAGTGTTGTACTTCTTAACAAAATCGTTGATGAAACCTTCGCGCTCAGAGGCGGGAAGAGCGTGGAGGCGGTTATAAAGAAGCTTCCTTTTCTCTTCAGGGAGCTTAGTTAATATCTGTTTAAATTGGCCAAGATTGTCGTCGGGCATAAAAACCTCCAATAAGGATAATACCATTCTTTACTAATCGGACAAACAATATTTTCTTGTATATAAAACCTTAAAGATGCATCAGCTCGAAAACGGAATTGTAAGAAGATTTAGGCATTCTGGAATTGTTCAAGATTTAGTATTGAACAATAAACAGTAGTGTGCTATAAATGATACTGACGGCGGGGCGCTTAGGAATAGGGGGCGCCACCAAGCCCGTCAAATCGGAATGAAAGGGGATTTGCCAATGAACAGCCAAATCAAGAAGGGCATTCTCGATTTGTGCGTGCTGGCCTTACTCGAAAAAGGTGACAGTTACGGCTACGACCTCGCAGGTAGCCTCGCGCGCAAAGTCGAAGTAGCAGACGGCACTGTTTATCCGATACTGCGCAAGCTCGCTTCTGAAGGCGTGGTATCGACTTACCTGCAAGAATCTCAGAACGGGCCGCCGCGCAAATACTACCA
>JAEFBC010000250.1 GCA_016292155.1 Saccharofermentans sp.
TACCGTTATAATCATACATAGCACCTGTTCCGGTTAAGGTCAGGGTGCCGGTGTTCATATTGAATTTCCATGTGATGTTATCGCCGGCTTTGGAGTTGTCAGTGTTGATCTTTGACCACTGAGCAGTTGCAACCATATCCTGTTGGATATCAATGATGATAGTGTTTTTAAAGCCATTTGCTATATCCCATCCGGCAAATTCATATCCATCCGGAGCAGTGAAAGGACAACTGTCGCTAAGATAGAATGACCAGTGTCCATTGCTGTAATAGAACTTATTGCTTCCTTCACCGGGTTCGCTGGCAACACAATCCGGATCATTTGTCGAGTAAACGATATCAGCCGCGTTCCAGTTTCCTTCACGGAGAGTGAATGTGTAGTAAATAGAAGGATCCGGAGTGTCTCCGTCTTCTCCCGGAATGGGAGCGCCTCTCTTAGGAGCAGCCTCAGGTTCAGCAGCTGCTTCCGGTTCGGAGGAATCATTGTCTGCAGGAACACTCTTGGGCTCAGCATCAGCGGATCCCTGGACATTATCTTCGCTCTTCTTAGCCGGTTCTTCTGCTGCCGGAGGATCTCCTGCCTTCGGTTCTTCGCTCTTAGGCTCCTCTTCTTTTTTCTCCTGATCTTCAGGTTCTTCAGTGGGAGTGCCGGCTACTTCTTTCTCACCGGATTCCTTGTCATCCTGCGGTGCTGCGGGATCTTCCTTCTTCTCCTGATCTTCAGGCTTCTTTTCGTCCTGCTTGTTATCAGGTTCCTTGTTTTCCTGCTGCTCTGTTACTTCAGTGCCGGATTCGCCATCGACAGGGTCTGCCATTACGTTGGCACCCATGGCGAAAATCATTGCCACAGCAACGAGACATGAGAGCAGCTTGCTCCAAATCTTCTTCTTCATAGTGAATACCCCAATTGAATCTTGAAAAAGCCCCAAATCCTCTCGCGAGGAACCACAGCTTACATATTAATATACGGCGCGCGCAAAAAACAAGAAAGAATAAAAAAACGTAATATTCTTACTATTGCTTTTTTCGGGAACGGACAGCAATACTAACCAATAAAAAACCCGGGACGATGCCCGGGTCTTTAGTCTCACAACTTTAACGCGTCGTAGAAGTTATCGGCTTTGCCGCTGTCTAACAGGATCCGCACTTTTTCCATACTTGCTCTGTTTCTTCGGGATTCAGGAACGATGGCGTCGTACTCTTCAAGCGATCTTTTCTTTACCGAATAGCTGGTTTTAAGCTCGGATGTCTTCTTCTTCATCTGATCCACTTTTCCTCTGAGGGTGTGTATCCTCATCGCTTCCTGGTTATTCATCTTATCGCGCTGGTTCCTGGCAAAATTACCGCCGAGTATGAGTGTTGCAGCCAGTGCGACAAAACCTGCGACGGCGCCAATACTGCTGCTGACCTCGCCGGTTCCGCCCAAAGCAAATACTAATCCGACAACGAGATAGACCAGGATATAAACGATAAAGCCGATGATAAGGAACGGCCAGAAGAACTTAAAAGCCGCATGGCGCGGTGCCTCGGGAATAGGTCTTTTGATTATGAGCTCTGCCTCATCAATCTCGTGCTTGAGTTTTTCCAAAGCACCATATTCAGATGTGAGTTTTACAGCAAGAGCGATGCTCTCTTCCTTTGTCATCGCAGGAACCGCATCAGCTTCGTTTGGCGCTGCAGGATCGATCTTAAGTCCGCAGTTAGGACAGAAAAGATCCTCACTTGTCAGTTCCGTGCCGCACTTGGTGCAAAAAGCCATAACAAAACCCTCCCAAAACAGATTTACACCAATTTTATCATGGATTGTTGACAAAAAAGAAGTTCACGGTCAGCCCCGGCATTTATGTATTAAGTATATTCTGCCCGTGTGTTTTTGGTGTGAATGAATAAAATTCAATCGGGCGGAGTATGCCTTATAATTATATTTGTCCGCCTGATTGGCGCGGGCGAAAAATCTTTCTCAAGGAGAAAAAGGAATATGAAGATCGGATGCGTAAAAGAGATCAAGAACAACGAGTTCCGTGTAGGCCTCACACCTGACAACGTCAGAGCCTATGTCGCCGCCGGCCACCATGTTTACATGGAAAAGGGTGCGGGCGTAGGTTCAGGCTTTACTGACAACGAGTACATCGATGCCGGTGCGTCTTTAATCGACAACGCGGCAGATATCTGGGCTCTCGTCGACATGATGGTCAAGGTAAAAGAACCCCTTCCGGAAGAATATCCGCTCTTCAGAGAAGGACTTATCCTCTATACATATCTTCACCTCGCAGCTGACAGGGAGCAGACGGATGCTCTCCTCGCAGGCAAGGTAAAGGCAGTTGCTTATGAGACTATCCAGGAAGCAGACGGATCACTGCCGTGCCTTGCTCCCATGTCCCAGATCGCAGGCCGTCTCTCCATTCAGGAAGGCGCCAAGTATCTCGAAAAGAAGTTCGGCGGCGAGGGCATTCTCCTCGCAGGCGTACCCGGCACACCCAAGGCAAACGTTGTTATCCTGGGCGGCGGCACAGTCGGCATGAACGCATGCAAGATCGCTGTCGGCATGGGTGCTAACGTTACGATCCTTGACGTTAACCTCAAGAGATTAGAAGAGCTCGACAACAGATTCGGCTCACACATCCAGACTCTGGTTTCCAATGATACAAACGTTGAGAGAGCAGTAAAGGATGCTGACCTCGTCATCGGTTCCGTACTTATTCCGGGCGGCTCCACACCTAAGCTCTTCAAGAAGAAGTATCTGCCTGAGATGAAGAACGGCGCAGTATTTGTAGACGTTGCGATTGACCAGGGCGGATGCGGTGAATCTTCAAGAGTTACAACACACGATGATCCGATCTTCGTTGAAGACGGCGTCGTTCATTACTGCGTAGGCAACATGCCCGGCTCAGTTCCGAGAACATCAACGATCGCTCTCACAAATGCTACTCTCCGTTACGGTCTCCAGATCGCTGCTTCAGGACTCGAAGAGGCTGTTAAGGCTAACAAGGCTATCGCTCTGGGCGTTAACTGCTATGACGGAAAGATCGTAAACAAGAACGTTTCCAAAGCTTTGGATATCGAGTACACGGATATCGCTGAGCTCATCTGAACAGGGCAGCAGGATTATTAATATTGACAGGCGGCAGGCTTCAAGGGCCTGCCGTTTTTTATGTTTTCGGGCAACGAAAAGTCAAAATGAATTTATTTTCTGAAGCCAGGTAGTATAATCGGAATATGACACCTATTATCAACATCTATGCAGTAACGGTTGCCGATTTTATCGGCATCGCGATCCTTCTGGTCATCTTGGTCTCAAGGGGCTGGAATCTGCCTGGCCGTAAAGAGGAGAGCCGTATCCTTCTCAGGATGCTGATAATGTCGGTTATAAACTGTCTTGTTGACCAGGTCGTTGCATATTTCGACGGCAGGCTCGGGGCAGGATACAATTTCTATCATGTGATACTGTGGCTGGGCAATACGTATCTTTATCTGTACAACATCTTTGTCGGGATCTTCCTCGTTCACATGATCGTGAAGCACATTGACAGCAAGGCTTCGCACCGCCAGTTTATTGTGTTCTGGATAGCCTGTCTTATTCAGGTGTCGCTTCTTGTGGTCAATATTTTCACGCCTATCGTATTCAAGATCGATATGAATAACGAGTACAGAAGAGGTGATCTGTTCTATTTCTTCATTGCGGTCGGCGCGGTACTTAATATCTATGGTTTTGTCTATTACATCATTGCCAAGATAAGGAACCCGGGACTTAGGTATTTCCCTGTTATCGAGTTCCTCATGCCTATTCTGTTTGGCATGATTCTCCAGACTTTTATGTACGGTATCTCACTTCTTCCGGCGTGCTTTGCGGTCTCTCTGGCAGGCATAGTCATCGCATTCCAGAACGAGTGCATCTATGTCGATAAGCTTACCGGCATTTATAACAGGTTCGAACTGGACAGGGAGCTTAAGCGTTATCAGAAGCACAAGGATACGATCGTCGCCTACATGCTCGACCTTAACGGATTTAAGAAGATAAATGACAACTATTCCCATGAAGAGGGAGATCAGGCCCTCATCGCTTTTGCGGGGATCTTAACCGAAGTGTTCGGAGCCGTAGGAACCGTCATCAGATTTGCAGGTGACGAGTTTATTGCGATCGTTCGGAAAGGCAAAGAGTCCGATATCGCTTTATATAAGCAAAAGACCATGGAAGCAGTTGAAAGATATAACGAAAGATCCGGCAAGCCTTATAAGCTTTCCGCTGCAGTCGGAGGAAGGGTTTTCGACTTCAGCAAGGAAGCCAATCAGGATCTCGTTGTCGTCATTGACGAGATGATGTATAAGGATAAGGACGACTACTACAAGGATCACAAGAAAGAAAGATAAACTGCTGCCACGGGGATTTTATGAATACAAACAACATGCTTTCCAATGAACAGATCAAAGAGATGATCCTTGCTGCCAGAGGCGACCTTTTGCCGGACCTCGTGCTGAAGAACGCAAGGATCGTGAATGTATTTACCAATGAGATCGAAAAGGGAGACGTTGCCGTAAAGGACGGTTATATCGTCGGTATCGGCGAATATGACGGGAAAGAGGAGATAGATATCGGAGGCAAGGTGATCTGCCCCGGTCTGATCGACGGCCACATCCATATTGAGAGTTCCATGATATCACCTTCAGAGTTTGCAAAAGCCGTTGCCCCGCATGGCACGTCCGCCGTGATAGCAGATCCTCATGAGATAGCAAATGTCGCAGGAGCAGACGGAATAAGATTCATGATAGAAGCAAGTGCAGGTCTTCCCGTGGATATTTTCTTTATGCTCCCGTCCTGCGTTCCTGCTACGCCTTTGGATGAGTCAGGAGCGGAATTAAGTGCGGCTGAACTGGAACCGTTTTATAAGGAAGAGCAGGTGGCAGGGCTTGCCGAACTCATGAATTCATACGGTACGGTGAGAGCTGATGAGGAGATAATCAGAAAGATACAGGGTGCAAATTCCTGCGGCAAAAGGATCGACGGTCACGCACCGTTCCTTACGGGCAAAGACCTTAATGCATACATAACTTCAGGCGTAGGATCAGATCACGAGTGCTCTTCATTTGAAGAAGCGGAAGAGAAGCTTAAGCGCGGCCAGTATATCATGATCAGGGAAGGCACCGCCGCACGCAATCTCGACGCGCTGCTTCCTCTTTTCGACGATAAATACTGTGACCGCTGCATGCTCGTTACAGACGATAAACACGGCATAGATCTGACCGGTAACGGTCACATCGATTACATTATCAGGAAGGCTGTAAAAGCAGGAAAGAATCCTCTCAATGCCATAAAGATGGCGACATTAAATGCAGCCACATATTTCGGCCTGAAGAACAGAGGCGCAATAGCTCCAGGCTATATCGCTGACATTATCGTCCTGTCTGATCTTGATGGATTTACTGTTGAGAAAGTGTTCAAGAACGGGCGCCTTACAGCCGACGGCGGACAGCTTGTTGAGGAGATAAAAGCTCCTTTGATCGATAAGGAAAAGTATTCCCGCGTATATAAGAGCTTCAATCTCAGAGAGATCAGATCTTCTGATTTTGAGATCAAAGATGAGGGCACAAGAAAGCGTGTGATCAGGGTCATTCCCGGTCAGATACTTACTGAAGAACTCATCGTGGATTCTTCTTCAAAAGAAGCCGAGACTGATAAGGATATCATCAAGCTCGCGGTCATCGAACGCCATAAGGATTCAGGTCACACCGGCGTCGGATTCGTCACGGGGTACGGCCTTAAGAAAGGCGCCATCGCATCAAGCGTCGCACACGATTCACATAACCTTATCGTTGCAGGATGCAATGACGGTGACATGGCTCTTGCAGCTAACACTGTCCGTGAGAACGGAGGCGGCCTGGCGGTAGTATGTGACGGCGAAGTTCTCTCGTCACTGCCTCTTCCGATAGGAGGTCTTATGTGCGATATGGATGCACATGAAGTTGAAGACATCCTGAGAGTCATGAAGGAACAGGCAAGACAGTTAGGCGTTAATGAAGGCATTGACCCGTTCATGACACTCGCATTCACGGCGCTCCCCGTTATCCCGAAGCTCCGTCTTCTCACTCAGGGCGTAGTCGATGTCGATACGCAGAGCTATGTGCCGGTAATGTTCTGATAACAAAAAAGCGCTGCCTGTAAAAGACAGCGCCTTTTATTAATCCTTCTAAGTCAGATCAGAATGCCAGGAAGAACTTGACGAGGAAGATCAGAGAAAGGATGTATGTGAGAACGGATACTTCCTTGAACTTTCCTGTTAATACCTTGATAAGTGTGTAGCTGATCAGTGCAAGACCGATACCGTGTCCGATGGATCCTGAGATGGGCATTGCGAGGAGCATGATGCCTACAGGGAGAAGCTGGGAGATATCGGTGAAGTCAATATCCTTGAGGTTGGCGAGCATCAGGATTCCGACATAGATCAAAGCTGCAGATGTAGCTGCTGCAGGAATGATCGCTGCGATAGGTGCGATGAACATGCAGAGGAGGAAGAGCGCTGCTGTGACAAGTGCTGTAAGTCCTGTTCTTCCGCCTGCCTCGACGCCTGAAGCGGATTCAACGAATGTCGTAACTGTTGATGTACCTGTGAGGGAACCTGTAACTGTACCGACAGCGTCGGAGAGGAGGGCTTCCTTCATCTTAGGCATATTGCCGTCCTTGTCGAGCATGTTTGCGCGTGAAGCGGTACCTACGAGTGTGCCGATGGTATCGAACATATCGATGATGCAGAATGTGATAACCAGTGTGATGATCGTAAACCAGCCGATCTCTGCAAAGCCCTTGAAATTAAGCTTGAACAAAGTTGTCTTTGCCATGTCTGCGAAAGGCGGAACGAATGATGCTGTAGCGAGACTTGCAAAAGGATTTGTCTTGAAGAAGATAGCTTCGCCTGCCCAGTAGACTACTGATGCGATGAGCATGCCGTAGAGAACTGAACCCTTGATCTTCTTGTGGCTCATTGCGACGATCGCGAAAAGTCCGATGAACATCGTAACTACTGTGAGTACCATCATGCCGTAGCCTGTTGTCATTGTATCTCTTGCGGAATTTGCAGTGAGCGCGCCGAAGAAGTCTCTCATTGCGAAGAACTGTGATGAAGAGCCGTCATCGTGGAATACGAAGACACCTGCGTTGGAGCCGAAGCCGATGTTCATGAGCATCAGGCCTATTGCAGGTCCTATACCCAGACGCACGCCGAGAGGAATTGCCTGAACGATCTTTTCGCGCACGTTGAAAAGTGAGAGAAGGATAAAGATGATACCTTCGATGAAGATGATGACGAGTGCACTCTGGAATGATTCGAGATATGTCATTCCGGTCAGCATTGCAATGTTGGCTGCAACGAGTGCGAAGAAGCTGTTAAGACCCATTCCGGGAGCCATTACGAAAGGCTTGTTTGCCAGGAATGCCATGCACAGTGTGCCGATCGCGGAAGCGATGCAGGTGGCAAGGAAAACGCCGTTCCAAAGGTCCTGGCCGTTAGCTCCGAAGTTGGTCAAAAGGTTGGGGTTCAGGGCAATGATATAAGCCATTGTCATGAATGTCGTGAGGCCCGCAATTACTTCTGTGCGGACAGTGGTGCCGTTCTGTTTCAGATGGAAAAGCTTTTCCATAAATATACCTCCTATGACATCTGGGAATATAATCTAATATTAGGATAGCCTTTCGTATAAATCTATTTCATAAAATGCTAAAATATATTCAGTTTTTTTAGAACTAATGAATTAAAACAAGGGGGGAAATCTATGTTAGAAGTATTAGCTATCATCGGTCTTTGCAAGCTCAACAGAAAAAACGCGATAGCCAGAGGTAAAAGACCCGGCGGATTTATCGCGCTCACCATCGTTTTGTGGATCGTAATGGAGATCATCGGCATGATCATCGGCATAATCGTAGCCGGATCTTTGTCGAATGGAGATATGTCAGA
>JAEFBC010000251.1 GCA_016292155.1 Saccharofermentans sp.
AGAGTAAATTTCCGTATTGATTTTCGGAAATGGCTTTGCTATAATTCGTGAGTTGAAAAACCGCATTGCCGAATTGTGTAACGGTAGCACACCGGTCTCTGACACCGTTTGTCAAGGTTCGAATCCTTGTTCGGCAGCCAATCAAAGAACCGCAATTGCCTATGGCAGTTGCGGTTTTTGCATTTTGCACATAATAAACAGGTTAATTTCTACTAACCGATTTTCCTACCAGACTTGTATTGATATTTGTCACCTTGTTACGATTAAAATGGCTTTGAGCTTTTTGGGGATGCATTGTAAAGAGAATGAGGTAAGAATATGAACAAACCGCATGTTAAACGCACATTGAGAATTCTGTTGGCATGCCTTTTGCTGCTTGTTTTTGTTGCTGTGCTGGTGGTCTTTATTCTATATTTGAAATACCAGATTAAGTACAATTGGCTGGATCCGGTAAATGCAATAGCACATGAATTATATAACAGGGACTACAGACCGGAACATAGCCTAATTGGTTTTCCAATGTGGCTTTTTGCCTTTCCTTTCATAGAAGCGATACTGGCATTTCTGATTATCAAATTCGGGTTTAACAGAAGAGCAATATGGGCGTTTATAGCAGCAGTTTTAATTCTGGTGGTGCTATATGTGGTAGTTATTTTTTGCGTTAAAGAATATTACAACGGCTTTGGGGAAAGGCTGGAAAGTATTATTCGAATAAATTTCCGTTCATGGCATTACGATGATCATCGGGTTGAAATTGTCGTATCATAAAAAGCTTTTTGGTCATATATAAAAGATAAATGAGTAATTTATTTATAGGTTTTGACTTTTTGTGATGATATAATCCCTATGTTGTAAAGAATCCATTTAGGGAGGCTTTTTATGAAGAAAAAGTTAGTAAGTGTGATCCTGGCAGGTTCCATGCTCTTAAGCCTGGCTTCCTGTGATATGATCTGGCCTTCAGATCCGACAGAGTCAAAACCTGAGACAGAATCAACCGAAGTGACGGAACCTTCTGAGACTGAACCGTCCATCATGGGTTTCAACATGATCAACAACGGTGATTTTGCATCCAAGGATCATGAGTGGCATACATATTTCGAGGGCGGAGACGGCCTTATGTATGTCAACGACAAGGGTGAACTCGAGTTCGACTGCAAGATGATCGGCACCAAGGAATGGGCTAACCAGCTCTATTACGATGGTTTTGCGCTTTATAAGGACTGCAAGTATGAGATCCAGTTCGACTGCTATTCTGATGTTGAGCGTGATCTTGGATACAGGATCCAGATAAACGGCGGCGATTATCATGGATACAGCGAGGAGACGATCCACGTGGGTCCTGAAGTTAAGCATTTCGATATTACTTTCACAATGGAGGAAGCATCTGACCCTGCACCGCGTCTTTGCTTCAACCTCGGTAAGTTTGTAAATAACTCCGGATTTAAGGAGCACACAGTCTGCATCGATAATATTGATTTAAGATGCATCGATGACAAGGGATATGTTGAAGGCGGAGATTCCACAGGCGTGGTAAGCAGCCCCATCAACCTTAACCAGATCGGTTATCTTCCCAATGCAGCAAAGGTTGCTGTAATGAACGGCGAAGCTATCGCAGCTGAGGCTTCCGTAATCGACAGCGCTACAGGTAAAGAAGTGTTCAAGGGCAGCGTCTCAACGGCTGTCAAGAATGCTGCTACAGGCAGGGAAGAAGCAAGATTCGACTTCTCATCAGTTACTGCTCCCGGCACATATAAGATCGTATCAGGCGGCGTTGAATCATTCGAGTTCAAGATCGATGACAAAGTTTATGCTGATGCGTTCAAGGCGTCACTCCGTATGTTCTATCTGCAGAGATGCGGCACTGAACTGACGGCAGAGCTTGCAGGTGATTTTGCACACCCTGCATGCCACACAGAAAAGGCTACGATCTTCGGAACAAAGGATAAGATCGATGTATCCGGCGGCTGGCACGATGCAGGAGACTACGGAAGATATGTAGTATCCGGCGCTAAGGCTGCTGCTGACCTCATGCTTGCTTACAGTCTCTATCCTGATGCATTTGACGATAATCTCGGCATTCCTGAATCAGGCAACGAAATACCCGATGTCCTTGACGAAGTTAAGTATGAGCTCGACTGGCTCTTCAAGATGCAGAACTCTGAAGGCGGAGTATATCACAAGGTTACATGCGCTAACTTCCCCAGCTTCGTAATGCCTGAAGAAGAGACAGAAGAACTTATCGTAACACCCGTATCCACAACAGCTACTGCTGACTTTGCGGCAGTTATGGCGATGGCATCCACAGTTTATGCACCGTTCGACATGCCGTTCTCACAGAGATGCCTTGACGCTGCTACAAGAGCTTCCGGCTATCTTGATAAGCATCAGGGAATCGAGGGCGCGAAGAACCCTGACGGAATCGTAACAGGTGAATATCCTGACCAGAATGACGCTGACGAGAGACTCTGGGCTTATGCAGAGCTCTTCAAGGCTACAGGCGATACAGTATACGATGACGAATTCTCAGCACTCATGTCAGGCGGTTCTGCCACATGCAATACTGACCTCGGCTGGCAGGGCGTTGGAGCATATGCGGGATATGCATATCTCTCAGCTGATAAGAATAAGGGCAAGTTCTATGATGTTGTCCATGCAAGCTTCATGGCAGGCATTGCCGATATCGAAGCTACTGCTTCCACAGACAGCTACAACTGCTCACTTAAGGAATATCCCTGGGGATCCAACATGACTGTTGCAAATAACGGTATGCTGCTCCTCCTCTTCGATAAGGCTGAGGGTACTAACAAGGGTGATGCGGTAGCAAGAGAACAGCTCAACTACCTCCTCGGAACAAACGGAACAGGCTACTGCTTCCTCACAGGATTCGGTACGCTCTCTCCGAAGAATCCTCACCACAGACCTTCACAGGCTAAGAAGACTGCAGTTCCGGGAATGCTCGCAGGAGGCCCTAACCAGAACCTTGAAGATCCCTATGCTCAGAATGTATTAACAGGCACTGCACCCGCGCTCTGCTATGCAGACAGCGATCAGGCTTTCTCTCTGAACGAGGTTACGATCTACTGGAACTCACCTCTGGTATTCCTCTTTGCATACGTAACGGTTAACGGCTGATAAGCTGACAGTTAAGATCTTTAATGGCCCTTCCGGACTTACCCGGGAGGGCCGTTGTTTTATGTTAAAATATGATCTGTAATCAGTATCTTACAGGGGGTCAAAGACTAATGGATGCAGCGTATTTCGATCTGATATATAAGCGCAAGTCTTTTCACAGGTACGGGGAACCGGACGGCAAGAAGATAACCCCTGAGGAATTGGATGAGATCCGTGAGATGTGGTATAAGTTCACACCTCTTTTCGAAGGCATAAAGACTAAGATCAAGATCGTTCCGGGTGAGCAGACGAGCTGCAACAGGGGCGAGGAATACTGCATCCTGATCTACAGCGAGAATAAGCCAGGATATCTCCAGAATATCGGTTATATCGGTGAGCAGTTAGATCTCTGGCTTACGGGAAAGGGAATAGGCCCTCTCTGGTTCGGCGTCGGAAGGACCAAAGAGCGCAGGTATGAAGGCCTGGAATACGTCATCATGATGGCTATAAGGAAGATCGATGATGATTCGAAATTCAGAACTCCGGGCGATCTTTCAACGTTTATTAGAGTACCGGCTGAAGAGTTCTGGGAAGGTCCTGCTATAGAAGGCGTTACCGAAGTGGTAAGGCTTACTCCCACGGCGTGCAATATCCAGCCTTGGAAAGTAGTAAACAAGGACGACGGAACGCTTGAAGTATACCGTTACAGAAGACCAGGAAAGCACGGCATCATACCGCCTTTCAGGCTCGCTTATTTCGGAAGCATCGACATCGGTATCTTTATGCTGTTCATGGACATCTGTCTGGAGCATAAGGGGATAGCATTTGAACGTGAGCTGACGCCAGACGACGGCAATTTCAGAAGGCTCAACCTCAATGCAGTATATAAACTTAAAGATAAGAAGGAATAAGACATGAAGACAGCAGTTGTTTTTTATTCGATGCACGGCAATGTGCGTTATGTCTCGGAGAAGGTTGCAAAAGAGCTTGGAGCAGATCTTATTGAGCTCATTCCGGTCAAGGCATATCCCGATAAGGGCGCGATGCAGTTTATCTGGGGCGGTTCGGCCGTAACGTTTAAGAAGAAGCCCGAGCTCGAACCCTATTCTTTTAATGCATCAGATTATGATCTTGTCATCATCGGAACACCTGTATGGGCAAGCAATTTCTCGCCCCCGCTCCGTACATTCTTCGAGAATAACGACCTTACGGGAAAGAAGATCGCAGTCATTGCAACGAGCGCAGGCGGCGATTCTGCTAAGTGCATTGAAGCTGTTAAGACTGCTGCCAAGGCGGATTCTGTTGCTGCGGTATTAAGTCTTGTAGATCCCAAAGAGAAGCCTTCTGATGAGAATGAGAAGCAGATCTCCGCATTTATCGAGACCTGCAGAGGATTGTAATTTATTAGTTTTACTTTAATATAAACATAGTCTGATACTATGTTTTAGGAAGGCTTTTGATGAGAAAGATATTAGTCTCCAATGATGACGGCATAGATTCCAAGGGTCTTAAAAGGCTCGTTGAGGTTGCCAAAAAGCACGGCGAGGTCTGGGTCGTTGCACCGGTGAAGCAGTTCAGCGCAAAATCGCATTCGGCAACATTCTGGGAACCTGTTGATGTGTGGCCCGTTGATTATCCCGTTGAAGGAGTACATGCATATGTAACTTCAGGAACGCCTTCTGACTGCGTCAGCATAGGTCTTACGGCAATCGTGCCGGGCGGTCCTGACGTGGTCTTCTGCGGCATCAATCTGGGATTTAATATCGCTTCAGATATCCAGTATTCGGCCACTGTCGGATCTGCTTTGGAAGCTGCGAACCATCACATTCATACGGTCGCCTTCTCTGAATCGCACGAGGGCAGCCACGAAGTTACCGACAAATACATCGGACAGCTCGCAGAAGAGCTCATAGATAAGCCTCTCGGAAGAAATGAGATATGGAATGTCAATTTCCCCGGCTGCTCTTTGGAGGAGTGCAGAGGCATCAAGTATGACACTGTCGTATCCCAGGACGATTTCTATGCCGGCGGTTATGACATTGTTGCTAAAGACGGCGATAAGATCTCTTACATGGTCAATTTCGACAGGAACTGGGACGGCGCCGAAGGCACGGACTTAAAGGCGATAATCGATAATTACGTATCTGTAGGCAAAGTTAAGAACTACAGCTGATAAAGATGAACCTGATAAAAGAAAGCAAAACAGCAGGCATCCTCATAATTACGAGCATTTACATTATGGCCGCGGCAATAGGCCTTGGTGTTTATATGCTTCTGCCGTATGTTTTCTGGGTTAAGCTTCTTATTGCTGATGTTATCTGCACGGTGTTTGTATTTATATTCAGCATGATCTTTAAGAATGCTTCGGTATACGATCCTTACTGGAGCGTACAGCCTATTGTGATAGTTTTATTTTTCGCATGCGGACATATCCTTACGCTGACTTCGCTTTTGCTTCTCATCTCGATACTTTACTGGGGCATAAGGCTCACCGGCAACTGGGCTTACACCTTCGGAGGCCTTAAGCATCAGGACTGGCGCTATACAAAATTCGAAAATGAGAACGGCAGGCTTTATCCCTTCATTAATTTTACGGGCATTCACATGATGCCCACGCTGATCGTTTACCTTTGCACGCTTCCAGCGGTTTTTGTAATAAGGAATGAATTAAGGGCCAATATCGGAAGCGTGATCGGAACTGCTGTCTGTATAGGCGCTGCCACGCTTCAGCTTTTCTCTGATGTGCAGATGCAAAGATACAGAAAGAGCGGTGAGTACGGACTTATCCGCACAGGACTTTGGAAATATGCCAGACACCCTAATTATCTCGGTGAGATCCTGATGTGGTGGGGCGTAGGCATTCAGGCTGTGTCGGTCATGCCGGATCACTGGTATCTCCTGGCAGGAGCTCTTGCAAACACAGTCATGTTCTTTACGGTAAGTATTCCTCTTGCTGATAAGAGACAGTCTCAAAAGCCCGGTTATGAAGGGTATAAGGCTGCTACGAGGAGCCTTCTGCCTATTCCTAAAAAGCAGGCGGATTAAGGAATCTGGACGCCTTTATTTGTCCTGAACTTCTCAAAAGGTTCCCTTAGCTTGGAGTTGTCGTCAGGGCTGCTCGTAAATATCCAGATGCCGTAAGCTATTATGAGCGCATCATCCTTCGAGCATACACAGCGGTCGTCGATATAGTATTCGAGCTTGTTATAATGCTTTTTGAAGCAGAGATCCACTTTTTTGTGGGCATTATTTGTCTTGGTGTCGTTAAAATACGGCATGGCAAAATCGTTTTTCTGATATTCAAAAACTATCCATGATACCTGGCGGGATTTGAATTTCTTAATGTCTTCGACATATTCGCTTATCGTAAATACTGCCCTGTGATCGCCGTATTTATACTCGAACCAGTTGGAATGGCCGATCTTGGTCTGTTTGGGATCTGCCTCTTTAGCGGCTACGTAATCCTCGTAGGTGTACTGGCCTTTCTCGCGCCAGCCGAGGTCTGAAAGCAGGCGGTAGAGCTCGAAATACTTCTTGTCGCCTTCAGTGGTCAGATATTCATCTATATCGATGTTCATGGAGATGAGCATCGAATTGCTGCTGTCGTTAAAGATCCTGTATGTATGTTCCACGGAAAAGTCAGGGCCGGTTACTTCAGGCTCGGTCTCAGTGGTCGTAGCCTCAGTCGTGGTCGTGACAGTGGTAGTCTCACTGGTCTCTGTGGTTGTCGCGACGGTCTCTGTCTCTGTGGAAGGGCTGGTTTCCGTAGGATTTATACCGCATGAAGCCATAGACGCGCATATGGATACTGCCAGAGCAGCGCTGACTGCTTTTACAGCGGCAGAGGAAAGATCAGATTTTCTATTCAGGTTAATTCTTTTCATAGCAGCAATAATATCACGATTCCATGAGCTTGTTCATACCCTTGTGGAAGAACAGCACTTTAGTAGGGGAATCCTTGAATATGGTAAAATATCAAAATAATATGGGCTGATTTCCGGAAGATATCGGCTGAAAAGGTGGAAGGATAATTATGGATACAAAAGAGACAGTATCTGCTAACGGCAAGCGCCTGTTTGCTTTTATCGCCGTAGCTTACGGCATCTCATTCCTCATGATGATCCCGATGGTCATCGGTAAGTCAAAAGGAATCGATCTCACCCAGATAGTCAATGCGCAAATGTGTTCTCCTGCTGCAGGAGTTGCTTTAGGCTATCTGCTGTTCATGAAGAATGAGAAGCGCGTTCCCAAATTCTTCATGGTGGTCCTTGTGATCAATTATGTCATTCAGCTCCTGCTCGGAATAGCAAGCGTTTTCTTTATGCCTTTTTCCGGTTCGGATGTTATAGATCTTGCTGAGATCCTCGGTTCATCAGGCACGAGTTCTGAGATAACGGGAGTTTCCACGCAGTTCCCGGTCGGCCAGATGTATAACCTGATCGGCCAGAATATCCTCATTGTGACTTCGATCCTCTTATGGATAGCTTATTTTGTTGCGGGAAGGGAGAGACGCAAGTTTGTGGGCCTTTCACGCAATAATGAGGGCAAAGGTATCCTTATGGTGCTGCTTTTCGTCGGCCTTTATATGTTAAGGACGATAGGACCGGTATTTATCGAAGCAGCCATTACAAAAACGATGCCGCAGACATTGGCTTCTTACGGTGATCTTGTTCAGAACCGCATGTTCTGGCTGTCCATAGTCAGCCTGCCGTTCAACTACATCCTGACCATAATCGCCTTCCTGGGCGAGGAATACGGCTGGAGATTCTATCTGCAGCCCATAATGCAGAAGAAGTTCGGAATGAAGCTCGGTGTCATCCTCCTTGGCGTTGTCTGGGGCCTCTGGCATACACCTGTCGATCTGTTCTTCTATACTGAGGATTCGGCTTCCCAGATGCTCTTAGGCCAGATCATCACATGCGTATTCCTTGGAATCTTCTTCGGATTCGTATATCTTAAGACGAACAATATCTGGATCTGCGTATGCATGCATTTCCTCAACAACAACCTGATACCTATCTTCACAGGCACGTTCACTGCTGATGTTCTTACGAACCAGCATGTGCCGTGGGTTTACCTTATCGAGATACTGCTGATAGACATCGTGGTCTTCGGCCTCTTTATCTTCGCTAAGGAATATAAAAAGAAGAAAGAAGTAACAGCAGCCGATGCGTGATTTTACAGTAACCAAATCCCAGGACGGACTTCATGTCGTCAAGGCATCCCAGGAAGCCTTTCCCCAACTTAAATCAAGCGATCTTTTCCATGCCCTGAAGAGACGTGACATAAGGATCGACGGCAAGAAGATCAATAAAGACATTGCCGTTAAGACGGGGAATGTGGTTGAGATATGGCTGCCGGATGAGCTTTTCGACTCCTCGAAAAAGGCCCCTCAAAAGGCTCCTGAGAAGATGTATGAGATCGTGGCTGAGACTAAGGGCCTTCTTATCGTCAACAAATATCAGGGCATCGCGGTGCATTCCGGAAAGAGCGACATCGATGACACCCTGATAGACCAGATCAGGAACAATACCAGGTATAAGGATGCCGAGCTCTGCCACAGGATCGATATGAATACCGGCGGTCTGGTGCTGATTGCAAAGAATAAGGCGGCTCTGGCAGACTGCGTCGAGCTCTTCAAGAATGATCTCGTTACCAAGAGATACAGGGCGCTCGTTTTGGGTGAGCCCTATGTGGGCGAGCCTGCGGTAGGCGAGGACGGAACTCTTTATAAAGAAGTTAAGGGCTTCCTTGAGAAGACAAAGGGCGGCAAAGTCTATATCCATGACGAGAAGCAGCCCGGTGACCTTGATATTGCCACAAAATACAGGATCCTGAAGGTTTTTGAGGACGTGGGACCTGATGGCGAGAGCGTATCGGACCTGGAACTTGAGCTCGTTACGGGAAGGACCCACCAGATCAGGGCGCAGTTCGCTCACCTGGGGCACCCTGTGATCGGCGACGGCAATTACGGCAGGAATAAGGTCAATATGCATTTCGAGACTTCTGACGGAAAGAAGGTCAGATACCAGCAGCTCTTCTCATGCCAGATACTCTTCGGCAGGATCCCGAAGAACAATATGCACGTTGACGTGTCGGGTAAAACCTTTAAAATAGGACCAGATTATAATGTTCGCCTTGATAAGGGGAAGAAGGATATAAATGACTGATAACAGACCGGTCGGAGTTTTCGATTCAGGTATCGGAGGACTTACGGTCCTTCGTGAGATCTGGAAGACGGTGCCCGAAGAGAGCACCATCTATTTTGGTGACAACTCGAGATCTCCTTATGGCACAAAATCAAGAAGCACGATAATCCGCTATTCTCTCCAGAACATGAAGTTCTTAGAGAGCAAAGACGTTAAGATGATCGTCGTTGCCTGCAATACGGCAAGTGCTTACGCATATGAAGAGCTCAAGGCCAGATCTGGTGTCCCTGTTGTTGAAGTGGTAACACCGGGCGCAGATGTAGCCTGCAGAGCCACAAAGAATGGCAGGATCGGCATCATTGCCACAAAGGGAACGATCTCCACAGGCGTTTACAAGAAGGCCGTTGAGGACAGAGCCAAGGAACTCGGCATGGAAAATATCGAGATCTTCCAGCAGGCATGCCCCCTCTTCGTTTCTCTTGCGGAAGAAGGCTGGTGGGATAAGGAAGTAACCAGGCTTACTGCTGAGGAATATTTAAAGCCTTTAAAGGAAGCAGGCGTCGATACCCTTGTAATGGCCTGCACGCACTATCCCTTGCTTTCCAAAGTTATCCAGGAGGTAATGGGTGATAACGTCGTCCTCGTCAATACAGGCGAAGCTACAGCGAAGGTTGTAAAAGAACTCCTGGACAAAGAAGGAACCGCTTCAGAGGGCAACAGCAGCCCTGTAAGGGAATTCTATACAAGTGACGAGCCTGAGCTTTTCGAGCAGGTCGCAACGCCTTTCCTCGGTGAAGGACTGCCTTCTGGCACAAAACATTTTACGACTGACAGATATGAGGTAACTATCTGATGGATAATAAAAATGTAGAGCAGTGCCTGTTCGTGATCAGGTCCGGAATGTACGGTGAGCCCCTTAAGACTTTGGGCACAAAAACCGTCGAAGGAACCAGGACGGTCTACAATTGGACAGAAAAACATAATGAGCAGGAAAAAGAAACTCATTTTGTTATGACTCTTATTAAAGAAGAATCAAAAGCCATTGTCGTAAGAAACGGGGACGTTACTTCAAGAATGGTTTTCGAGGCGGGAAACAAGACAACAAGCACTATGAATACGGCTTTCGGGCCTATAGAAGTCGTAATTGACACTGATTATATCAACTTCCCGGGAGGCTTATTTGACGGGGCTGAGATCAGTTATACGCTCGATCCGGACAGCGGAGAACCGATAAGGAATATCTTTTCCATAAAAAGGCTCTTGCAAAACGAAGAAATATAAGGTATTATCTTCAAGCATTTGTGAAAAGAAAGAGGTGAAGATGAATGGCACATCCGAAGCGTAAATGGTCGAAGGCAAGGACAGCTCGTCACAGAAGCGCAT
>JAEFBC010000252.1 GCA_016292155.1 Saccharofermentans sp.
ATATCTACGGCAGACTTACAAACTCCACACAGGGCGTTTTCGAAGACAGAATCGCAGCTCTTGAAGGCGGCGTTGCAGGTCTCGCAGTTGCATCCGGCGCAGCAGCTATCACTTACACGATCTTGGCTCTCGCAGTCAAGGGCGAGCACATCGTAGCTCAGAAGACGATCTACGGCGGCTCAGAGAACCTTCTTGCCAACACACTCCCTCTTTATGGTATCGAGACAACATTCGTCAATATCCATGATCTGGACGAGGTAAAGGCTGCCATCAGACCTAACACAAAGGCTCTCTACATTGAGACACTGGGCAATCCTTCATCTGATATCCCGGATATCGCAGAGCTCGCAAAGATCGCTCACGCAGCAGGCATCCCGCTCGTCATCGATAACACATTCGGTACACCTTACCTTATCAGACCTATCGAATACGGAGCAGACATCGTAGTTCACTCAGCAACAAAGTTCATCGGCGGCCACGGCACGACATTGGGCGGTGTTATCGTTGATTCAGGCAACTTCGACTGGGCAGCTTCAGGCAAGTATCCCTGGATCTCAGAACCCAACCCGAGCTATCACGGCGTTAAGTTCACAGAAGCTGCAGGCAAGGCTGCATTCGCTGTATACATCAGAGCAATCCTTCTGAGAGATACAGGTTCATCTATCTCACCTTTCGCAGCATTCCTTCTCCTCCAGGGCACAGAGACATTGTCCTTGAGAGTTGAGCGTCACATCGAGAATACAAATAAGGTACTTGAGTTCCTTAAGAACCACCCGAAGGTTGCAAAGGTAAATCACCCTGCACTTGTTGATCACCCCGATCACGAAGTTTACAAGAAGTACTTCCCGAACGGCGGCGGCTCCATCTTCACATTCGACATCAAGGGCGGCAAGGAAGAAGCATTCAAGTTCATCGATAACTTAGAGATCTTCTCACTTCTCGCAAACGTTGCAGACGTAAAGAGCCTTGTTATCCACCCGGCAAGCACAACACACTCACAGCTTTCCGAGGAAGAGCTCAACAGCGTAGGCATCTACCAGAGCACGATCCGTCTGTCCATCGGAACAGAGCACATTGATGACATCATTGCCGACCTCGAAAAGGGTTTTGCTGCCATCTGAACACCACACGATTAAATTGATATAATCTTATTTAGCATCCGCTACAGGAGGAGAATCACCATGACTAAAATATATACATCCGCAGACCAGCTTATCGGCAAGACACCTTTGCTCGAACTCACACATCTTGAGAAGGCTTTAGGCCTTGAAGCAAAGCTCGTTGCAAAGCTCGAATACTTCAATCCCGCAGGAAGCGTTAAGGACCGTGTTGCTAAAGCAATCATCGAGGACGCAGAAGCTTCCGGCAGACTTAAGGAAGGAAGCGTGATCATCGAGCCTACGAGCGGCAACACCGGTATCGGTCTCGCATCTGTAGCAGCTGCTAAGGGTTACCGTCTTATCATTACAATGCCTGAGACGATGAGTGTTGAGAGAAGACAGCTCATCAAGGCTTACGGTGCAGAGCTCGTTCTCACCGAAGGTTCAAAGGGCATGAAGGGCGCGATCGCCAAGGCTGAGGAACTCCAGAAGGAGATCCCTAACAGCATCATCGCAGGCCAGTTCGTTAACCCCGCAAATCCGAAGGCTCACAAAGAGACTACAGGTCCTGAAATCTGGGAAGACACAGACGGCGAAGTTGATATCTTCGTCGGCGGCGTAGGCACAGGCGGAACAGTAACAGGTGTAGGTGAATTCTTAAAGTCACAGAAGGCATCTGTAAAGGTCGTAGCAGTCGAGCCGGCTGACTCTCCCGTTCTGAGTAAGGGCACTGCCGGTGCGCACAAGATCCAGGGTATCGGCGCAGGCTTCGTACCTGAAGTTCTCAACACAGGCGTTTATGACGAGGTCACCCCCGTTACTAACGACGACGCATTTGCAACAGGCAAGCTCTTAGGCAAGAGCGAAGGCGTACTCGTAGGCATCTCATCCGGTGCAGCTCTCTGGGCAGCTATCGAGCTCGCTAAGCGTCCTGAGAACAAGGGCAAGACGATCGTAGCATTGCTCCCTGACACAGGTGACAGATATCTTTCCACACCTCTTTTCCAGGATTAATTCAAATAGAACATATGCCATAGAATTCAGCATCCGCTCTTCTTAAGAAGGGCGGATGTTTTATTTTGCGTGCTATAATCCTTACGGGGACACTATCGTATTATTTTTCGAAAATTTTTCCCGACCAGCGAACATTTCTCATCTGTCGCGTGTCTATAGGATAGATGCGGACAAAGGAGGCAAAGTCAGATGACTGACAGAGAATTCGAAAAGATCTACAACGAAGCCTATCGTGCGGTGTATTGGACTGCCATGTCACTTCTTAAGAATGAAGCTGACGCAGAAGACATCGTACAGGAAACTTTTGTATCCCTGATCGAATCGTATGACTCATTAAACGATAAGGATAAGGTCATTCCCTGGCTCAAGAAGATTGCTGCCAACAAGTGTCTTAACCGTCTCACCAGGACGAAGACAGACACTGTGGAAGATGAATTCTTTGAAAATGTCGAAGCAGTCGCTGAGGATTTTCTTCCTGATTCGATCATCGAATCGGAAGAGGCAAGAAGGATCGTCATGGATATCATCAACAACAAACTGTCTGATGATATCAGAAGAACACTTATCCTGTTCTACTTTGATGATCTGAGCACCAGAGAGATCGCTGAAGCACTTGGCGTTCCGGAAGGAACAGTCCGCCGCCGTCTGAATTTTGCCAGAAACAAAATCAAGAAGGAGGTCGAGAAGTATGAAGAAGAAAACGATACGAAGCTGTTCGGTATGGCAATACCGTTCCTGACAAAACTTTTCGTAAAAGAATCAGAGCAGGTGGCACTAAAGCCCATGCCTGCTTCATTAGCTAATCTGTCCGCATCTACAGAAGCTTCCTCAAAGGGAGTAAACATTAAAGCTTCGACAGAAGCGATCAAGAAAGGGACAGATATTATGAAAACTAAGATCTTAATTGGCAGCATCGCAGCTGTAGTTGCAGTAGGCGCAACGATCGGAATTATTCTGGGTATTGTATCCAAAAACAAGAAAAACAGACGGATTGATCCTGAAGAAACCAAGTACAGTCAGCAGGACGCATCGCGTGATTATTCTGAAGATCAGGTTGGGACAGAAACAACTGAGTCAGAGACTACAGCGACAACTCAGCAGATCACTGAAGATTCCTTCTATATGTGCATGGATGGAATGTCTGTAGATGAGTGTGTTGAGAACATCTGGAAGACGGGCAAAGTACATGACGGCATGACCAAGGAAGAGTATTTCAAGAACATGATCGCGCCTGAAGATAATCCGCCTTTCACCACTGAAAACAGTTTTTCCTGGACATTCCAAGGGGGAGATTTCTATTTCGGCGCGATCCAGGTGTTCTCCGGGATCAGTTGCCCTACCGTATTTGAAGGCGGCGATTACTCAACGGTTAAGCTGCAGCTGCACTATTATGGAGAAGATGCAGAATTTGCAGACAAGCTGGTTGATAAGCTTATAGAGAAGTATATTTCTGAAGGATTTACGCTTGAGGATGACA
>JAEFBC010000253.1 GCA_016292155.1 Saccharofermentans sp.
CGAGTCTGCCTTCGGAATTTACGATAGGGAGCTGGTTGATCTTGTTGTCCCAGATGATGTCGTTAGCTTCCTTAAGGGATGTGCCCTCAGGTGCTGTAACGAGCTTTTCGATAGGAGTCATGAACTCTTTTACTTTTGTATCGAGTGAGAGTCTGCTTACACGGTAATCACGTGTTGTAACAAGACCTAAGAGCTTACCTTCAGCTGTACCGTCTTCGGTAACTGCTGCTGTGCCGTGACCTGTTCTCTCGTGAAGTTCGATAACCTTCTCAAGAGTATCTTCAGGTGAGAGGTTGGAATCAGACTCAACGATTCCTGCCTTGTATTTCTTAACGCTCTTGATCATGTTGCACTGTGACTCGATAGACTGTGACTGGAATATGAAAGACAGACCGCCGCATCTGGCGAGCGCGATTGCCATTCCGTCGTCACTGACTGCCTGCATTACGGCAGAAACTACCGGGATGTTGATCTTGAGACGTGACTCTTCTTCGCCTTTTCTGTACTTGGCGATAGGAGCGGACAAGTCTACCTGATCGGGTGTGTTCTTCTCTGTTGTGAGGTTGGGTATCAAAAGATACTCAGAAAATGTTCTTGATTCCTGTTCGAAAATCTGTGCCATCTATTCCTCATACCTCCTTAATATCTTCTGCTGCGATTGTCTCGTCAGCTGTTTTTGCATCAATGATTTCGCCGGTTACAACGGGCTCAGCTGCAGGTGCGGGTGCGGGAGCGGGAGCAGCGATCGTTGCGGGCTTCTTTTCAGCGAAGCGAGAGGGTGTAGCAGAAGCGTTCGGAGGAGCAACAACGTCAGCGGGAACTGCGTCGTTATCGTCAAATCTTGCACCGCACTTGAAGCAGAATGCGTTGGACAGGTTGTTCTCTGTGCCGCAGACTGCACACTTCTTGAGGCCTCTCTCGCGGAGGATCTTAACGTTAAGGTCTTCGATCTCGATGTAAAGGTTGGAAATGGATTCGCATCTGGCGTTGATGTCCTTCGTAACGTCAACGTTTACGTCCTTGTATTGGCCATAGTAGAGGTGGCCGATCTCGTCGTAGTACTTGCGGATCGTATTTTTCTTTTCATCGATCATCTTCTGGAAGTTAGCGATGTTCTTACCTTTTGCGTCCTGGAAAATAGGCATATTAAGTTCCTCCTTAAAAGATTTAAAGAAGATTATACAACAAAAGGGAGGGGATTGTCATTATATATAATATTTTAGGAATTTGTCATAAAACGGGTGACGGGTTGGAGCGTGAAACAGTGGCAGAGTGACATTTGAAGTTATTTCTTTCGAGCTGAAAACGGTCAGTGCATGAAAAGGACACAAAAACGGGTCAAAACGTGTCCGATTTTAGCAATTTACCCCGATAGTGCAGTTTTTGGACACGAAACCACCCCTGTTTTGTGTCTTATTTTGCACTGGAGGAAATATTCTCTTTTTCAAATACACGTTCTCGATCACAGCAGGGCAGAAGACAAAAAAGACGCCCCACTTACGTGAGGCGCCCTGAATTCGTTTTTAACTCGCGAAAGATCAGATCTTCTCTGCCTTGATCTTCCAGATCTCCTTAGCGTACTCGCTGATCGTACGGTCGGAAGAGAACTTGCCGGAGTTGCAGATGTTGATCCAGCACTTTCTTGCCCATGCGAGGCTGTCCTGGTAATCCTTGTAGAGCTGGTCGCGTGTCTTGCGATAGTCATCGAAGTCGCCCAATACATAGTAAGGATCGCCGGGCTGCCAGTTGGAGCCGTAGAGGAGACCGTTGAATAGGTCGTTGAACATGCCTGTGCCCTCGTCGTTGAAGGAACCGTCAACCAAACGGTCGAGGCACTTCTTGAGGCCGGGGATGTTCTCATACTGCCACTTCGGATTGTAGTAAGCCTTTGTAGCAGCCATATCCTGTGAGCGGCAGCCGAAGATGTAGATGTTGTCGTCGCCTACGCACTCAGCGATCTCAACGTTAGCGCCGTCAAGTGTACCGAGGGTTACGGCACCGTTCATCATGAACTTCATGTTGCCCGTACCGGAAGCCTCAAGACCTGCCGTGGAGATCTGCTCGGAAACGTCTGCTGCAGGGAACATCTTCTCACCGACGGAAACGTTGTAGTTCTCAACGAATACGACCTTGAGCTTGTTCTTCATTGCAGAATCACTGTCGATGAGCTTGGCGATTTCGTTGATGAACTTGATGATAGCCTTTGCTCTGAAGTAGCCCGGAGCAGCCTTTGCAGCGAAAAGGATCGTTACCGGAGGCATATCGAGCTTCGGGTTCTCCTTAAGTCTGTCGTAAAGGTTAAGTGCATAGAGGGCATTCAAAAGCTGTCTCTTGTATTCGTGGAGACGCTTGATCTGAACGTCGAAGCAGGAGTTAGGGTTAAGCTTGATGCCCTTTGTCTTTTCGAGATATTCAGAAAGAGCCTTCTTGTTGTTCTTCTTGATGGCGATGAACTTCTTCATTACCTTGTCATCGTCCTTATACTTCTCGAGGTCCTTCAAGAGGTCGAGGTTTGTAACCCACTTATCGCTGCCGAGGAGGCTTGTGATGAGTGCGGAGAGTTCAGGATCACATGAACGGAGCCATCTTCTGGGTGTTACACCGTTTGTCTTGTTGGAGAACTTCTCAGGATAGATGTTGTACCAATCCTTGAGTGTCTCATTCTTGAGAATGTCTGTGTGGAGCGCAGCAACGCCGTTTACGGAGTGTGAACCGTAGATAGCCATCCAAGCCATATGGATCTTACCGTCACCAAGAGGAGACATACGGTCGATAAGCTCAGAGTAGAGGCCTGCCTCGTACATCTGTGCACGGAACTGGTTGTTGATGCCCTCGATGATCTCGAAAATACGGGGGAAGAGGAAACGGAAGATGGAGATATCCCACTTCTC
>JAEFBC010000043.1 GCA_016292155.1 Saccharofermentans sp.
ATGAAAAAATAGCGCTTACAACATTTGGGTTTCAGGCACCAGAGTTTTATAAAAAACTTGGATATGAATTGGAATTTATCCGGAAGGATAATGATTCTAAGCTTAGTAAGTATTTTTATTTGAAGAAGATATGAATATCTTCCAGAATAATGCAACATGGGATTTGATATTTTTGGTATAGAAAATCAACAGGATTCTGATCCCGGAAAAAATAAACATTCCTTTCTGTAACGGAATTGAACTTCATCCGTCTAACAGGTGTGAGTACACGGACGGGAATGGTATTTAAATGAAAGCAATGACACAAAATCGGTCAGAAATACGCTGGCAGGGAGATAACTTGAGAAGTGAAAGATAAAAGGATCGATACAAAACTGAGTTTGTAAGACCGTTGGGAGAATAGGGATGTTTATTGTCAAAGCAGAAGCAGATCAGATAGAAAATATCGTAAATATGTCTGTCAGAGCTTTTGAAACAGATGTAAATGTCGGTGGTACAAAAGGTGACTGCCCGCCCGGATTTGATTCGGTGGAATGGCATGAACAAATGGCCCGGGAGGGGCATCTGTATCAGGCAATGATAGAAAAAGATCTGGTAGGAGCGGCCATATTATTTCCGGATGAAACGAATAACAGCGTATACATTGGCAGGATTTTTATTGACAGCATCTATCACAGAAAAGGTTACGGAATTCTTTTGATGGAATGCATAGAAAAGAATTTCCCGTGTGCTGCTGAGTTTAATCTGGATACCCCATGTTGGAATGAACGGACGAATGCTTTTTACGGAAAATTAGGATATCGCATTATAAAGGTTGAGGACGGGTTCAACTTTTATCAGAAAAAGCGAACCCAAAGCATTTGAATTAGAGGAGGCGGCAATCATCCGATACCCGATGAAGAGTTCGAAAGTGATATTGCTGAACTATTAGCATACCTTAAACAGGCAAAGTAACTTTTGCTTTTGATATTTGGTTGCAAGAAAGAAGTTATTTGCTTATAGCACGAACAGATACAAGTATGGAACATAAAACGGAAAACGTAGAATTAACGGTCTTGTGCCTTATTCAAGACGGAAACAGAATATTATTGCAGAACAGGGTTAAAGAGGACTGGAAAGGCTATACTTTTCCGGGAGGTCATGTTGAGCCCGGCGAATCATTTGTAGATGCAGTAGTAAGAGAAATGAAAGAGGAAACAGGACTTACTATTACTAACCCAAGGCTTGTTGGCGTCAAACAGTTTCCGATAGAGAACGGCCGGTACATTGTAATGCTTTTCAAAGCGACGGAATTCGAAGGGACGGTTATTTCCTCGGATGAAGGAGAGATGGAGTGGATAGATATTGATGACCTTTCTAAAGTAAATGTTGTTGATGATTTTCATGACCTTTTGAAAGTGCTGAATGATCCGGATTTAAATGAATTTCAGTATACTGTTGAAGGTGATGAGTGGATCGTTCACCTGAAATGATCTGATTTTAAGGAGAGTAAGCAAATTTTTGGATAGGATCAGACTGTATCCGCTTTGAATTATTTATCTTTTAGAGACTGAAGAACGGAATAAATTTAATTATGCAGACTATAACCAGACAACAGGCAAGACAGTTCATACTCGCAAAGCAGGGGCTGATCGGCAAGTACCGTTTCACCGGCAAGGACGGTGCTTATGCTTATGTCTGTCAGGCCGGATGCATCCAGTTCGATCCTGTTGATGTATGCGGTAAGAATGCTGAACTCACGCTTCAGTCCAGAGTAAAAAACTTCAAAAAGACAATGCTCCACGACCTTCTCTATAAGGATAGAAAACTCGTCGATTATGCGGATAAGGAACTCTCCATCTGGCCTTCTGAAGACTGGCCGTATTTCTCGTCATACAGGGAAAGGAGCAGAAAACTCGGGCGTACATTCAAGGGACTTAAAAAACTTGAGAAAGAGGCAATCGGATATATCGAAGCGAATGGTCCTGTATCGAGCGATTCCCTTCCCATAGAAGGCGAGATCTTCTGGCACTCATCGATGCACTGGAGCGGAAACTGGCAGAAGAATTCCCAGGCTGCACGATCTGTTCTTGAACAGCTCTATACAGACGGTGAACTTGTTATTCACCACAAGAAGGGAAGCCGTAAATACTACGATCTTGCAGCAAGGCACCTTCCTCAAAATATCCTTGAGGCGGAGAATCCGTGTAAGACAGATGAGGAGTTCATGTGCTGGCGCGTCTTAAGGCGCATTGGTGCATTAGGCCTTCTCTGGGATAAGAACAGCACGGCGTTCTTAGGCATAGATATAAACGCTGCGAAGCGCAAAAAGGCTCTTGAGATCCTGACAGATGAAGGGAAGATAATCTCCATAATGGTGGAAGGCATAAAGCAGCCTTTCTACTACAGATCTGAAGATTCAGAACTCATGAGAGATGTCATCGAAGGAACAGCCGATCTTAAGCCCAGGATGTCGTTTATTGCACCTCTTGATCCTTTGATGTGGGACAAGGCCCTTATCTTAGCGTTATGGGACTTTCAGTATTCGTGGGAGATATACACCCCTGCAGACAAGCGTAAGTACGGCTATTACACACTTCCGGTTCTTTTCGGCGACAGATTCGTCGGCCGCATTGAAGCTGTTCCGGACAGGAAGACAGGCGTGCTTGCTGTAAGGAACATCTGGTGGGAAGACGGAATCCGCCACACAAAGATACTGAACACAGCACTCGAGCGGACAGTGAAAGAGTTTGCGGGATTCAACAACTGCAAAGAGATAGAATACCTGAATTAATGGATTAATTTCTCACGTGTGCTTTCTTCTTACCGGCAGCCATATCTCGTTATGAAGACCGCTTATAGGGTATAAATCACTATCTCAACAATAATTTTTTTATTATGTGCGCGGGATATAGGGAAGTTAAATGCGATGTTATAATATCCGTGTATTCTATGTAAATGCCGCATGTTTTCTATGGCGAAAAGAAGACGGCAATAAAAGGGGGAAAAGGAAAAATGGAAAACATAATTATCAGAGAAGCAACAGTTGATGACGCTGAGGAAATGATCTCCTATCTGAACATTGTTGGCGGGGAATCCGATAATCTCATGCATGGAGCTGAAGGATTTAAAGTGCCTGTAGAAGGAGTAAAACGGCGCATTCAGGCTTCCCATGATGCAGATAACAGCGTAATCCTGATCGCACTGGCAGAGGGTGAGATCATTGCGCGCGCAGAACTTTCCGGCTATCCCTCATCAAGATTACATCATAATGCCACGTTGTCGATCGCAGTCAGAAAAGACTATTGGAATAAGAAGATAGGCACAAGACTCATGACAGAGATCATTGAACGTGCGCGGGAATTGAATCTTCGCAATATCGAGCTGGAAGTCATTGCTGATAATATGGCAGCCATTGCGCTCTACCATAAGATGGGTTTTTCCGATATCGGAGTATACAAAAAATGGTGGTTTGCGAACAATACCTACAGCGATGCGATCATCATGCAGAAATGTTTGTATGAATGATGTAAGTTAAATCAAAATACATCCTTGTGATCAAGGGGATACAGGTAGAAAAAACGTTAAGCCGAAATAATTAATATGGATACTTTAGAGATTAAACAGCTTAAGACTTCTTCCGGCTTTCCGCATGATGTTTTCTGCATTAACGGGAAACCTTTATATGAATATCTTGACGAATGGCTTGCAGGGGCACAAGAACCTTTGCAGTCTGTTTTACCTGCCATAGATCTGGCAATATGCTGGAAAAACATCTTCGACTTCGAATGCGATGCAAGGTTCATGAAATATATCCTGGAACAGAAGCAGGCTGTTACGCCGATATTAAGCTGCCCTGATGACATGGATTTTTCCTGTTTGGTACTTGTGGCAGATGTTGTAAGACAGGATGATCAGGTTATATGGAAACGTATTGGCAAGATCGATCATTCCAAAGAGGACAGTAAAGCTGAAGCGTTATCAGGATTGGCACAATACGAGAAGTATACCGATGAAGACTGGGTCCTGTATGGAGAAGGTATATATAATTACAAGATCGGAAGCGATGAGTGGAATAAATGGCTGTGGGATAACCATGGGCGCGAGGAATCCTATAGACGGAGGATGAATTATACATTCCCCATTTATCAGGACCCCAATAACACGATCTGGTTTGCCGACTGCAATTTTTGTTTTGATGCCAAGGCTTACGATGCGCTTGTAGAAGACTGTCTTCGTACTTTTTAAGTGACGGGATTAACATTAAGGATGAACGGAAAAATGAATGTTCAGGGGTATTACGAATATATAAAAATGCCATGGGGCAAATTGTTTTATGAATTAGCGTGGCATAATATCAAATGTCAGGGCAAGAGGATCCTTGATTTTGGAAGTGGCTTCGGATACACGGCAGATCATTTTGCTGAAAGCAATGAAGTGACCGCTGTTGAACCAAACGAAGAGATGATAAAGAACCGCTTCTCGGAAAATGAATACCGGCAGATAACAGGCGATATCAATGTCTTGAAACAAATGCCAGACCATTCTTTTGATGTGATAATATGCCACAATGTTTTGGAGTATATAGAGAACCGGGAAGAATTAATGCTTGAGTTTGGCAGACTTCTTGCTGAAGATGGTTTTATCTCGATTATCAAGCATAATAAAACAGGCAAAATAATGCAGAAAGCCGTTTTCGAGTATAACATCGATGAGGCGATGAAGCTTCTGGATAATGAGAATATTGATTCTGCAAATTTTGGAACGATAAATGAGTATGGTGATCATGAATTGGAAGAGTTCAGCCGGAAAAGTCTTAAGATAGACAGGATATATGGACTCCGCATATTCTATGCATTACAGAGAAATGAATTAAAGACCGGTGAGGAATGGTTTGAGAACATGTATAAGCTTGAATGCAAAGCAGAAGAGATCCCTGAATTCAGGGATATAGCCTTTTTCCATCATGTTATCCTCAGCAGAAATAAAGATTACTCTGTTAAGTAAGATCCCCTCTTCTGCAATCTGTTCTCTGTGATTGGATTTGTGATGGAAGTGGCAGCCCGTTGATGAGAATTACACCTGAACATGCACACAGGGCCATCTCACTATAAGAGACGGCCCTGCTTTTTATGGTGAATTAATTATTTAGATCAGCCTAATCCCAGCGCTGTTACTATTATCTTGGGCAGGAAGAATGTCATGAAGATCAGCAGGACTACTGCGATTACGACCCAGACTGTGATCGTGATCCTGATCAGTTTCTTGTTTTTCTCCTTGCTCATCTCGCCCTTGAGCTGAAGGCCTGCAAGTATTGTGTTGATCGCAAAGATGCCGCCTGCGAGGATCAGCAGGAACGGTGTCAGTACAATTCCTTCAAACCAGTATGAAAGGAAATACATGATCATTGAGGCAACCGATGTGATCAGCATGCCCTGACCGCAGATATATACTTTCTTTAGTATCTTTGCCTTCTCAGCTTCCGTGTAGTCGGCCACCATGACCAGTGTTTCTTTTAAGTTCTCGTCCATTGTCTCACTCTTCCTTTCTCCGCGCAGAAGATCGCGGATGTCAATGTCGTAAAAATCAGCCAGTTCTATCATCACGCTGATGTCAGGCATAGTGTTGCCGTTCTCCCAGCGGGAGATCGATCTTGATGAGACATTGAATCTTTCAGCAAGCTGTTCCTGTGAAAGGTTATGTTCTTTTCTAAGTTCCTTTAGAAAAGTTCCTATCTTGATCTGGTCCATAACCGGCCTCCTTCTGGTTCGAATGCTATCATCTGCCCCCGCGGAAAAACACGACAGAGAGTGAGAGATGCCGTGTTTTTGCATATAAGACAGATGTGTCGGGCTATATTTTCCGCATTGACCTTATCGTAAATATACCACATGACGGGCAGGGGCGATTTTCCCTGCCTTTTTAGATTTTTCGAAAAAAATATTTTTCCATGTGAGAAAACTCGTGGCAGAATTGTTTTATAAGTGAGATCTCAAAATATGGAGGAAGGAATTTGAAAAACGACGAAGTGGTCAGATTGTTTGATCAGTATGCCGGCGATCTTTTCAGATTTGCGCTCTCATACCTGGGTTCGAAACATGATGCCGAGGATATTGTTCAGAATGTGTATCTTAAGCTTCTGAGCAAAACGGTGTTTCTAAAGCCCGGCAGTGAGAAGGCTTATCTGATGAAGGTAACGGTAAACGATTGCAGGAATCTGCTTAAGTCGCCGGCTCACAGGTCGGGCGTGGATCTGGAGTCCGCGTCGGAAGAACTGGCTTGCTTCTATGAACTCACTGACGAAGATAAAGAGGTCTATGACAATCTCATGAAGATGGATGAGACTTTGAGGATCCCTTTATATCTTCACTATTACGAAGACTTATCTTATAAGGACGTTGCAAAGCTCCTTAAGCTTTCGGAATCGGCAGTAGCCATGAGGATCAAGAGAGGCAAGGAACAGCTGAGAGAAAGATTGGAGCGTTAATTATGAAAGAGATAAAAACAGTTTTCGCTAAATTCGAACTGGACGAAACAAAGTCTGATGAGATCAGGGCAAAGCTTGTCTCCAAAAAGTCCGTCAGCCATGTCTGGGTGATCCCTGTTGCCGCGGTGCTTGCAGCAATGGTCCTTATCATGGTGATCCCTGTCACAAGGAACACTGTAGTTAATGCTGCGGAAAAGATATTTGAACGGTTCCATCTTAATATGGTCAACGGAGATGAAGTTGAGTGGGGAACAGATCCTGATACAGGGAAAGAATATCAGTGGTTGAGTTTTAGCAGTGACAAAAGAGTTGAGCTGGCCCGGGTAAAAGACGGACGGCTGTATCTGGTGCTCGGAGAAGAATGGATCGATATTACCGACAAGTGCAGTGCCACCGATTATTACCGTCATGAGATCGTTCATGAGGATGGTGTAAAGGAAGTCATAGTGGTTGGCGGA
>JAEFBC010000005.1 GCA_016292155.1 Saccharofermentans sp.
GACGCAGGCGCGAAGTCCATCGAAGAGATCGCCTCTGAGTCTTAATTTTAATCCTAACTACAATCGCAACGGAGAAAATATATGGCAATTACAGCACAGCAGGTAAAAGAACTCCGTGAGCTCACAGATTGCGGCATTATGGACTGCAAGAAGGCACTTACAGAGTGCGACGGTGATATTGAGAAGGCTAAGGCTTGGCTTCGTGAGAAGGGTATGGCTAAGGCTGAAAAGAAGTCTGCAAGAATCGCTGCAGAGGGTGCAGTTGTTTCCAAGATTACAGACGACAAGAAGACTGGTGTTCTCGTAGAGATCAACATCGAGACAGACTTCGCTGCTAACACAGAAAAGTTCAAGAACTTCACTGACGCTGTTGCTACTCACATCCTTACAAAGAAGCCTGCTACAGTAGAAGAGCTTATGGCTCAGCCTCTTTTCTGCGATGAGTCCAAGACTGTTGAGGTTTTCCAGAAGGAAGCTATCGCTGATATCGGTGAGAACACATCAATCAGAAGATTCGTTATCTATGAGGTAGAGGGCAACGGTGCTGTTGCTTCTTACATCCACATGGGTGGTAAGGTTGGCGTTTTCGTTGAGGTTACAACATCTGACGATTCCGTTATCACAAAGCCTGAGTTCGATGAGTTCGCTAAGAACATCGGCATGCAGGTTGCAGCTTCAAGACCCGGATGGGTTGAGGAGAAGGACGTTCCCCAGTCTGAACTCGACAAGGAGACAGAGATCCTCAAGAATAAGGCTCTTGAAGAGGGCAAGCCTGAGGCTATCATCATGACAAGGATCATCCCTGGCCAGATCAAGAACTTCTACAAGATGAACTGCCTCGTTGATCAGGAGTACATCAAGGATGAGGACATCAATGTTGCTCAGTACATCGAGCAGACAGGCAAGGCACTTGGTGCTGAACTTTCTATCGTACGTTTCACACGTTTCGGACTTGGTGAAGGTATCGAGAAGAAGGCTGATGACTTCGCAGAAGAAGTTAGAAAGCAGGCTGGTCTCTAATAGACCATACTGACACTGATTCAGTTTATTACCCCGCACAATCAAATGTGCGGGGTTTTTCATTATATATTTATTAATATTAAGGTTCACCTTAAGACAAATTATTGATAAAATCTATTGAAAGATATTTTCATGGAGGTTTTTTTACCAATATGGGTGAAACAAAATATAAGCGTGTGCTTTTGAAGATATCCGGTGAGGCTTTGGCAGGTGATGCCAAGCTCGGTATCAATGATGAAGTTCTTAAACAGATCTCAACAAACATTAAAGCAGTTGCCGATTTAGGCGTTCAGGTTGCAATCGTTGTAGGCGGCGGCAACTTCTGGAGAGGAAGATCTTCTGAAAAGATGGACAGAGTTACGGCTGACCACATGGGTATGCTTGCAACTCTTATGAACTCTCTCGCTCTTTCGGATGCATTAGAGCAGCAGGGTGCGGTTACCAGAGTTCTTTCCGCTATTGAAGTAAGACAGATGGCAGAGCCCTACATCAGAAAGAGAGCAGTAAGACACCTTGAGAAGGGACGTATCGTCATCTTCGCATGCGGCACGGGCAACCCTTATTTCTCAACAGATACAGGCGCTGCACTCCGTGCAACAGAGATCGGTGCTGATGTATTCCTTAAGGCTACTATGGTAGACGGCGTCTATGACAAGGATCCTAACGTATATCCTGATGCAAAGAAGTACGACAGGGTATCCCACGATGAAGTCTTAAGACTCAACCTCAAGGTCATGGATGCTACAGCAGCTGCACTTTGCCGCGATAACCACACGAAGATCCTGGTATTCTCCATGAAGGATCCCGAGAACATCGTAAGGATCGCAAAGGGCGAAGAGCTCGGAACAATCGTTGAATAATAAATTTATATACAGGAGGCTTGAATTATGGCTATGATCGAGATCACAAAGAAAGATTACGATGATATCGAAGCAAAAATGCAGAAGTGCATCGATAACCTTCAGGAGAACCTCAACACTATCCGTGCAGGACGTGCTAATCCGCACGTTTTGGACAAGATCCAGGTTGAGTATTACGGTGCTATGTCTCCGCTTAATGCCGTAGCTAATATTCAGGTTCCTGAGGCAAGAATGATCACTTTGTCACCCTGGGATCCGAAGATGCTCAAGGAGATCGAGCATGCTATCCAGGCGTCTGACCTCGGCATCAATCCTACCAACGACGGTAAGATGATCAGACTCGTTTTCCCTATGCTTACAGAGGAAAGACGTAAGGACCTTGTTAAGCAGGTTAAGGTTTACGGCGATGAGACTAAGGTCGTTGTACGTAACAACCGCCGTGACGCTATCGATAAGATGCGTGTTGCCAACAAGAAGAAGGAACTTACAGATGACCTTCTCAAGGAATTCGAGGAAAAGGTCCAGAAGATCACAGACAAGTTTACTGCTGAAGTAGACAAGGTCTGCGAAGCAAAGAATAAGGAATTGATGGAGATCTGATGGCCTTATTTGGTAACAAACAGGAAAAGACTTATGATACGGGAGACCTTAAGGTCCCCGTATCTTTGGGTGTAATAATGGACGGCAACGGAAGATGGGCTACACAAAGACATCTTCCGAGATCAGCCGGACACAAGGTTGGCGCAGAGAACCTGAAAGAACTCTGCCGCAACTGCGTAAGATACGGTGTTAAGTATCTTACCGTTTATGCTTTCTCTACGGAGAACTGGTCAAGACCCCAGCCTGAAGTTGATTTTCTTATGAAGCTTTTCGTCGAGCTTTTCGACAAGTATGATGCAGAGCTTGCAGAAGAAGGCATCAGAGTAAGATTTACGGGTGATGATTCAGAGCTTCCCCCTAAAGTCAGAGAAGTATGCAAGACAGCTGAGGAGAGGTCTAAAGACCGCCCCAACATGCAGCTTATAGTCGCTCTTAATTACGGCGGAAGACGCGAGATCTTATCTTCATGCCGCAAGATCGCTGAGAAGGTAAAGGACGGATCATTGGATCCTTCCGATATCACGGAGCAGATGATCTCCGATAATCTCTACCTGCCTGATGTTCCGGATCCGGAGCTTATCATCAGACCGAGCGGTGAGATGAGATTATCCAATTTCCTTCTGTGGGAAAGCGCATATTCCGAGTTCTGGGTATCCGATACTTTATGGCCTGATTTCGGCTATGAGGATCTTACACAGGCTTTCAGGGATTATGCCGGAAGAGACAGACGCTTCGGCGGTTTATCAAAGAAATAAAGAAAGTAAGAACTGAAGTTGAGACAGAGAGTTATCACAGGAATCATCTTTACCATTATAGTGCTTTCACTATTTGTGCCTGCATTATTTTTCCCGGTTACGGGTGTGGTAATGGCTGTCGCAATCGGTGTTTTCTCATGTATTGAGATGTATAAAGCCATAAGGCACGGCGGATATCATCCGTCCAGACTGCTCCTTATTATCGGCATGAGCCTTGCTACCCTTATGGTCATTTGCGGACTTTTGTTCCAGCTCAAAGTCGAGAACATAATGGCTTTATATCTTATCATTGTCGGCATGTACTGTATCGCATGCGGTATCAACCTGCCTCTTGTAAGACCCCAGGATGATAAGGCGTTCTTGAACGGTTTCTTCACAGGCGGAATGATCTTTTATATATCATTCCCGCTGTTTTGTCTGGTGAGCGCTCTGCTCTTTGTTCCTCACGGCTGGTATTACATGGTGATCGGACTTTTCGCGCCCTGGGGAACTGATACTTTTGCATATTTTACAGGCGTTGCTTTTGGCAAGCATAAGATCGTTCCGCATATCTCTCCCAAGAAGACTTGGGAAGGCTGTATCGGCGGCTCCATTTTCTGCGCCATCTGCGTAACGGTATACTGCTGTCTTGTTATATACAGGATCGATGAGATCGAGATAGGACTTGTTCCTTACGGTATTCTTACATTCTTCCTGGGATTACTTATCTCAGTTATGTCACAGTTAGGAGACTGGTTCTGCTCTGTTATCAAGAGAAGAACGGGCATCAAAGATTTCAGCAATCTTTTCCCGGGACACGGCGGAATGCTCGACAGATTCGACAGTACATTCTTTACGCTTCCGGTAGCGCTCCTGCTGGCTTTGCTTGCGAATAATCTGTACTGATCAGACGGAATATATAAGGGAATTTGGGAGATTAGAAATGCGAAAACTTTCAATACTGGGTTCTACCGGTTCAATTGGAAAACAGACCCTTGAAGTTGCACGCAAAGCGCCTTCTGACTTTACTGTTGAAGCGCTTTCCTGCGACAGTGATATCGATACGCTTTATGGCCAGATCGAAGAGTTCAGACCCAAGGTCTGCTCTGTCGTAAATGAGACCAAGGCCATTGAACTTAAAGAGCGCCTTAAGTCAGCAGGTATTGATACTGAAGTCCTTACGGGCAAAGAAGGAAACATAGCGATTGCAACGCTTGATTCCATTGATACGGTTGTTGGAGCTATCGTCGGCTTTGCAGGACTTGAGCCTGTATATCACGGCATCTTAAGCGGTAAGGACATTGCGCTTGCGAACAAGGAAACTCTTGTTGCAGGCGGAGACATCATTATGCCTTTGATCAAGGAAAAGGGCGTAGCGATGCTTCCAATCGACAGCGAGCATTCGGCTATCTGGCAGTGCCTTAAGGGTGAGAAGAGAGCTGATCTGGACAGGATCCTGATCACGGCTTCAGGCGGACCTTTCAGAGGCATGAAGAGGGAAGAATTAGAGAACGTTACTCTCGAGAATGCACTCCATCATCCGACATGGAACATGGGCGGCAAGATCACAATAGATTCTGCGACCATGATGAATAAAGGCCTTGAGATCATTGAAGCACATCACCTTTACGGAATAAGCTGCAGTAAGATCGATGTAGTCGTTCACCCTCAGAGCATTATCCATTCGATGATCAGACTTAAGGATGGTTCAGTTCTTGCACAGATGGGCAGGCCTTCTATGGTCCTTCCGATCGAAGTTGCTCTTTACTATCCTGAAAGAGGCCCTTCTATTGTTACGGAATTCGATCCTTTTGCTGAGGGAATGAATAATCTTACTTTCGAGCCTTGTGACAGGGAAGTCTTCAGGCTTGTAGACCTTGCATACGAGACAGGGGATAAGGGCGGTCTTTATCCGACGGTAATGAATGCTGCAAATGAAGCTGCAGTAAGAAGTTATCTTGCCGGTAAGATCGGGTTCCTCGATATCGAGAGAACCGTATTTGAGACAGTGGAAAAGATGGATCCGGTTATCAAGGATGCGGATCTTACCATAGAGTCCATCGAGCAGACAGATAAAGAAGCAAGGATCTATGCCGGTGAGATTATAGATAGAAAGATCAAGTCATGAATATAGCAACAAGTATTATTTTCGTAATCATAATGCTCGGAGTGCTTGCGACTCTTCATGAGCTCGGACACTACTGGGTGGCAAAACTTCTTAAGATCAAGGTCTATGAGGTATCAATCTTTGTCGGTCCCAAGCTCTTGAAGTGGAAGCATAAGGGTGTTGATTTCTCCATAAGGATGATCCCTGTTGGAGCTTATGTAAGATTCACCGAGATTGATGAAGAGGGCAATGCGGTTGACAGCAAAGATCCTGATCTCCTCGTTAACCAGCCTAGAATCAAGAGACTTATTGTTGCCCTTGCAGGTCCTGCAATGAACCTCCTCCTCGGTATGCTGATCTTCGTTGTAATGTTCTGGTTTACAGGCTTTACGAGCACTGATATCGCGCTTCCTGCAGCTAACTCGCAGCTTGGAGTGTATCTGCCCCAGGTTCAGGAGGGAGACTCTATTAAGAAGGTCAACGGTAACTCTGTTTATTCGGCATATGACCTCTTTTTCGAACTGGATTCAGCTGATCCTTCTCAGGATATGAAGCTTACACTGAAGTCCAAGGAGACCGGCAAGAACTATGAGGTCGAACTTAACCCTGTTATCAGAAAGAGACCGATGCTCCTTGTAACTGTCGAAAACAAGAGCGCAGATAACGAATATAAGGGCTGGAAAGTCTATACGGTAGATGCCGAGCAGAATAACGGCAAGCCCGTTCTTAAACCGGGAGATTACGTTACTCATATCAACGGAAAATCCGTAGATGACGAGGATTTTGAAGAGTATCTCTACAATGTTACAGATGAGGTGCTTACCGTAACTTATGTAAGAGACGGTAAGACTACTGATGTTGAACTGACGCCTAAATATGTCGACACGGTCAATGCCAGAGGAATCGCACTGATCCCTTATGAGATCGATTCGCCCGCGAATTTTTTCAAGGCGTTAGCTTATGCGGCCAAAATGCCGCCCACGATCTGGAATATCACGGTAAGAGGCATAAAAGATGCTATCGCCGGCAAAGTAAAAGCTTATAATTTGGTATCGGGTCCTATAGGAATCACAACTATGGTCAATGACGTGGTTGCTGCTGAGGAAGATACGGTAGGGGAGAAGGTCTATGTCCTCATCATGCTGAGTGCCGTTATTTCAATTGCACTGGCGTTCTCCAATCTTCTTCCGATACCTGGTCTAGACGGCATACAGATTATCTTTATCGTCGTTGAGATGGTCATTGGGCGTAAGTTGTCCGAGAAGGCGGAATCAGTACTTACAGTCGTCGGTTTTATCATGATCGTACTGCTGCTGATATTCGCATTTATTTCGGATATTCTGAGGATCATACTTGAGCATTGATACTGATTGGGAGAGTGCTTTTATGACAAAGAAAGTCTTTATCGGTAATGTCGAAGTCGGCGGAGGATCACCTGTTAAGATCCAGTCGATGAATAATACTGACACGAGGGATGCCAAGGCAACCCTTGCTCAGATCAAAGAACTTGCTGATAACGGATGCGACATCACCAGAGTTGCTATTCCCGATATGGAAGCGGCATTAAGTCTTAAGGAGATCACTTCAAAATCTCCCATACCGGTAGTTGCCGATATCCATTTCGATTACAGACTTGCTTTGGCAGCGGCCGACAATGGCGCTTCAAAGATCAGGATCAATCCTGGTAACATCGGCGGACCCGATAAGGTCAGACTCGTTGCGGATAAGTGTAAGGAACGTCATATCCCGATCCGCGTCGGTGTTAATTCCGGTTCTATCTCCAGAGAGATCCTTGCAAAGTACGGTGAAGTCAATGCAGATGCCATGACTGAGAGTGCTTTGGGTGCTGTTAAGCTTTTGGAAGACCAGGATTTTGACGATATCGTAATATCGATCAAATCATCTTCGCCCAAGCTTACTATCGATACATACAGGATCTTGTCCAAGTCCTGCGATTATCCTCTTCACGTAGGCGTTACCGAGGCAGGTACCGTGCGTGAGGGAGCTATTAAGTCAGCAGTAGGTATCGGTGCTCTTCTTGCAGAAGGCATAGGTGATACCATTAGAGTCTCCCTTACAGGGAACCCTGTTGATGAAGTTATTACAGCAAAGCAGATCCTCAAAGCTCTTGATCTGAGAGACGGTGGCATTACTTTTATATCCTGTCCCACATGCGGCAGGACCCAGGTTCCGCTTATTGAACTTGCCGGACAGATCGAGGAGAAAGTATCCAAGCTTCCCTATAACCTTAAGGTTGCTGTTATGGGTTGTGTCGTCAACGGCCCCGGAGAGGCCCGCGAATGCGATATAGGATTAGCCGGCGGCATCGATGAATTTGTTTTATTCGAGAAGGGCGTGCCGGTCAGGAAGATTCCAGCATCCGCAGCAGTTGATGAATTTGTAAGGGAAGTGATCAGAGTTGGAGAAGAAAAGCGTAAAACTACTTGAACTTTTCAATGTAGGTGATGACAGATATCAGGAACTTTCAGGCCTTACGGTTGTTAAGGTCGATATTTACAAGGCTAAAGCTTCTATCAATATTATTCTCGAAGGCGTTGAGACCATAAAGGATAACAAGAGCTTAGTAAGTCTTGTTGAAGAACTTGAGCATGATTTTGGTACAAAAGTTAACTTTACTTTCAAGGATGTTAATTCAGGTAATTTCTTAAGCCTCTACAATAATATCAGAGGCCTTGTTAATCACTACATCGCACGCGACAGCGAGGGCGGTATAAGTGATCTGGCTGACTTTATCAGCCTTAATTTCGGTGAAGACTACAGCACAGTTAATATTGAGATCCCTTCAGGCTGGGCAATGATGCTCAGTGATTCTGACAGGAAAGCTCTGATCTCTGCTGTTGATAATGCAATCCATATCTGCGTTTCAGACGTGATTTCCTTTCATTATGAGATCGTTACCAGCGATCCTGATATTGCAGGAAGTGATGTAGCGCCTGAGGACGATATCCTTAAGGCTATTGAGGAAGGCAGACTGGAATTCCCCGAAGATGAACCTGTTGAAGAGCAGGGCAAGAAGGGTACGAAGAAAAAGAAGGCAGAAGATGCCAAAGCTTCTGATGCAAAGCCTGCGGGCAAGGATTCCTGGACAGCTAAGGCTGAGCAGGTAAGGAAAGAAGTCAAGCAGGAAGACAAGCAGTCTTTCTACAGATCCAAGGAGAATGCCGAGAACCAGTTATATGGCCGCGTAAAGAAGCAGGCTACATACATGAAGATCGCAAATCTCACCGTAGGATGCTTCGACGTTAATATTGCCGGTGATATTTCTTTTAATGATGACAGCTTCAAGCTTGCGAAAACAGGTAAGAGCGTCATCGTTAAGTTCATGTGCCTTGATGATACGGACGGCATTTCCTGCCTCGCATTCTTAAAGCCCGAAGAGGCTGACAGCTTCCAGAAAGAATACGGCAAAGGCGGATTTATCGGCATTCAGGGCAATGTTGAGAACGATTCTTATACAGGCGATAAGACCTTAAGGGTATCAGGCTTTTTCAGCGCTGAAAAACCGCCCAAGAGGAAGGATAAAGCTGAGCGCAAGAGAGTCGAGCTTCACGTGCATACCAAGATGAGCGAGAGCGACGCTACGACAGATCCTGCCGATCTTATCAAGCTTGCGGCACAGTTCGGTCATTCAGCATGCGCTGTTACCGACCATGGTGTCGTACAGGCTTTCCCTCATGTTTTCGAGGCTGCAAAAGATGTAAATAAAAAGCGTAAAGACTCAGGTGAAGCACCTTTAAAGTGTATTCTCGGCTGTGAGGGATATCTTGTTGAAGACGGTCCTACCGTTTTCTATAACCTGCCTTACGATGTTAAGAACGATAAGATAAAGCCGTCAGATGCTGATGATGACGCTTCTTTGAACTTCATTGAGAAGCCCAAGGCTGTCGGATCTTTTGTTTCTGTGGTTATCAGACGTAATGGCGACGATGCTCTGCGTGACACATTTACGGCAGTATGTGCTTCCAAGTTCAGACTTAAAGGTTATAAAGCAGTTAAGCCGGAAGAGGAAGGCGAATCCGATCAGGATGCAATGGAATTTGCATCCCACGATATTGATAAATCTCTCTGGAATCCTGATGAGATCCCTGAAAGTCTCAGTGATGAGAATATCTCAATAAAGCCTTTGGAGCCTCATGCCTTATTAGGTCAGGCTGTAAATGTTGATCTTGATATCAACGGTGAATATGCTGACGGTTCAGACGAAGTAATTCCGCAGGAACTGGTCTTTGAGCATGTTGCGGATTTCCATGCTGAATTTGAAGACATTATCTACCCCGGAACAGGCGAACCCTGCGATTCGTATTTTGCTATGGGTGAGCTTTTGGAATTCATCGGAGACTCTTATCTCACGGGACCTGATGCATTTACCACGCTTGCTTTTCTCCGACGTGCTGGATACGGCATCAATATTGAGGACCATATCTACTACAGACATAAGTTCCTGATGCCTGCAACCACTGATGAGGATATCCTTGAGACGTATTACAAGAATGAGTATAAGACTGCAGACGAACTGCTTTCAGTTAAGGGTGCTGACTTTGTTTACACGACGACAGGTGATGATTTTGATGAGATGTTCACTTCCTGTTACAAGTCAGCCTCGCTTCTTGCAGCCTGTCTTAAGGATGCCGGTACTGTTGATGCTCTTGAGATCAACTATTCAGTAGGTCACTATACTCCTGCGAGAGTTAAATCAACTAAGAAGATAGGTGAATTCCCTGAATCGCCTATGTACCATATCATTTATCTTGCGCGTTCCAATATGGGACTTTATAACCTCTACAGGATAGTTTCCGAATCGCAGATCCATTACTATTCCAGAAGACCTAGAACGCCCAAGAGTTTATTGAAATATTTCAAGTCCGGAATCATTGTCGGCGGTGCCTGCGAGCGTGGTGAGATCTACAGATATGTCATTTCCACTTATAAGAGACTCGGCAAGGACAGAAATGTCACAAGAGAGTTCCTTAAGACTGATGAAACGTTCCAGAAGATACTTGATCTTTACGATTATGTAGAGATCCAGCCTTTGTGCAATAACGTATTCCTTACAAGACAGGAGCTTTCCAAGTCCGACACAGGTCCTGTTGCGATCAATGATCAGGACATTCAGATCGTCAATGAACTCCTTGTTGAGACAGCCGATGACCACGGCATGATGTGCTGTGCCACAACAGACTCGCACTTCCTTAATAAGGAAGACGGACGTTACCGTAAGTACATGCTCATGAGCATGGGCTTCAGTGATGCCGAGATGCAAAGTGATCTGTATTTCAGGACCACTGATGAGATGCTTGATGAGTTCAAGTATCTTGGCGAAGAGAAGGCGATGGAGGTCGTCGTCGACAACACTAATAAGATCGCAGACCTGATCGAGTTCGGCATCAAGCCGTTCCCTGACGGTTCTTATCCTCCGCAGATCGCAAGAGCTGCCGCCGATGTAAGAGATATCGCTTATACAAGAGCCAACCGCATGTACCGTCATAAGGGCGTACTCAATGAAGTGGTAAAGGCGAGACTCGACAGAGAACTTGAATCCATTATCGGTAACGGTTATGCGATCATGTACTACATCGCATACAGACTCGTTAAGAAGTCCAATAACGACGGCTATGTTGTAGGATCCAGAGGTTCAGTAGGTTCTTCGTTTGCCGCAACGATGTGCGGTATTTCCGAAGTTAACCCTCTGCCTCCGCATTACAGATGCCCCAAGTGTAACTATGCAGAGTTTGATAACACCGGTATATATGGTTCAGGTTACGATCTGCCTCCCAAGGTATGTCCCGAATGCGGCGAAAAGCTGATACCTGACGGACAGGATATTCCTTTCGAGACCTTCTTAGGATTCAAAGGAGATAAGCAGCCTGATATCGACCTTAACTTCTCCGGAGAATACCAGCCGAGAGCTCATGCTTATGTCGGCGTGCTCTTCGGCGGTACGCATACGTTTAAGGCCGGCACGATCGGCGCTTACCAGGATAAGAACGCTTATGGTGTATGCCGCAAGATCTGTGAGGAGAAGGGAGAACCCTTTACACAGGCACATCTTGCATTCATGGCAAGAGACATCATCGGTGTTAAGAGGACAACATCCCAGCATCCGGGCGGTATCGTCGTTATCGCCAAGGAGATGGATATCTATGAATTTACGCCTATCCAGTTCCCGGCCAACAAGACAGACTGCGGAATAATTACGACGCACTTTGACTTCCGTGCTATGCACGATACTATCTTAAAGCTTGATATCTTAGGTCACGCTGATCCTACGGTATTAAGGATGTTAAGTGATATTACGGGCGTTACCATAACTGATATCCCGATCCCTGACGAGAAGGTAATGAGCCTTCTTACAGGTACGGATGCTTTAGGCTTCCCGATCGATGCCACTGATGCGGGTTCTGCAACATTAGGTCTTTCAGAGCTTGGTACCAACATGGCAAGAGGCATGATCAAGGAAACAAAGCCTACAAGATTCTACGATCTTGTACAGCTCATGGGTCTTTCCCATGGTACTGACGTTTGGACGGGCAATGCCCAGGATCTTATCAGGAACGGAATATGCGACCTTAATTCGGTAATCGGATGCCGTGACTCCATCATGACAAGCCTTATTTACTGGGGCCTTCCCAATAAGGATGCCTTCGACATCATGGAAGGTGTCCGTAAAGGTAAAGTAGCTGCCGGCAAGGTAGCTAAATGGCCTGAATACGTACAGGAGATGAAGGACTGCGGAGTGCCTGACTGGTATATCGAATCCTGTCAGAAGATCAAGTACATGTTCCCTAAGGCGCATGCTGCAGCATATGCTATCTCGACATTGAGAGTAGCCTGGTTCAAGGTCTACTATCCTGAGGAATACTATTGCTCATTCTTTACCAACAGAGGTGAAGGTCTTTTCAATGCAGAAGATATGTGTAATGGTCCCGAGAAGGTCAAGAGGAGAAGGATCGAGCTTGCAGATGAGATGCATGCCAAGGGCGATCCGAATACCAAGCTCAAGTACTATTTCTATGAACTTGTTGAGGAGATGTACGCAAGAGGAATTACCTTTGATCCTATTACTCTTGAGGATTCTATGGGCACAAAATTCAAGAAGTCAGGTCCCAAGAAGATAAGACCGCCTTTCTGTGCTATCCCTGCTGTCTCTCCCGCAAATGGTGAGGCTATCGAGAATGCAAGGAATGACGGACCTTTTAAGAACCGCGATGACTTCATGAAGAGAACAGGTGTAGGTCAGTCTGTTACCGAGAAGCTGTTGGCATACGGCGGTATCCTTGATGATCTTCCCGAGAGTGCACAGATAAATCTTTTCGATCTGATGTGAGGAAAGCTACATGTACTGCAGCGTTATCCTGAGAGGCGCCGTCAGGCAGACCGATAATCTTTATACATATCGTGTGCCTGAAGATTTAAGAGCCGATGCATACGTCGGTTCATTGGTTAACGTGCCTTTCGGAAAAGGTGACAATCAGCGCTGCGGTGTTATCGTCGCTATAAAAGATTCATTTGAAGGTGATGAGGGAAGTGTAAAAGATATCGCTTCCTTCATATCCTCAAAGCCTGTATTGAACAGCGATCAGATAGCGCTGATCGATAAGATCTCCGACAGATTCAACTGCACCAAGGGCGATGTTGTCGAACTGATGGTCCCTTCCTGTGTGGTAAATCACAAGAATCCGCTGGAAGTGTTTGTGGAACTCGTATCTTCTGAGACTGCAAGGGATGTACTAGACAGCGAGATCTTAAGATCCCAGGCTCACATTAATATCCTTGAGTATCTTTTAGAGCGCGGAAAGTGTACGAGAAAAGAGCTCATGTCTTCGCTATCTTGTTCTTCTTCTCAGGTTAAGGCTTTGGAAGATAAAGGCCTAATAAGGCTTTTGAAAGAGCCTTCGGATAACGAGATCCCCAGAATGGCTATTCCTAATGAGGTCCCGGAAGGAAAGTTCACTGAGGAATATGACCTAAGTGACGAACAGAAGGAAGCTGTAGGTGAGATCCTTAAAGGAATTGATGAGAAGAAGGACAATACCTATCTGCTGTTTGGTATTACCGGAAGCGGCAAGACAGAGGTCTATCTCAATATCGCCAAGAAGGTAATAAGCGAGGGCGGAAGCGTTATTTACATGGTTCCGGAAATCTCACTGACACCTCAGACCATTAACTGGATCAAGGGAAGATTAGGCGACAGTGTTGCCGTTCTTCACAGCAGGCTTACTGATAAGCAAAGATACGAACAGTGGAACAATATCAGGACAGGCAAGGCCAGAGTCATTGTCGGTCCGAGAAGCGGTGTTTTCGCACCTGCGGTCGATCTGAGACTCATTATCCTCGATGAGGAGCATGACGGTTCCTATAAGGCGGAATCCCATCCAAGATATTCAGCAAGAGACATCGCGAGGATGAGGGCTAAGATCACCGGATGCAGCGTCGTTCTTGGTTCCGCAACACCTTCTATAGAGAGCTTTTATGCTGCACAGGCAGGAGCTTACAAGATGCTTGAACTTAAGTACAGGGCAAGATCTGAAGCGAAATTGCCTGAGATCATACCTGTAGATATGAAGGAACAGATAAAGCTCGGCAGCGGTGATATGTTATCTGTTCCGTTAAGACAGGCTATGTCTGTAGCATTCTCAAATAATAAGCAGGTTATCCTTCTTCTTAACAGGAGAGGATTCTCGAGGACTTTGGTGTGTGAAGACTGCGGAGAGCCAGTCACATGTAAGAACTGCTCGGTTGCAATGACGCTTCATAATAACAGGCGTAACGGTACGCAAAGCCTTATCTGTCATTACTGCGGATATACAGTTCCTTCTTATGAGGCAAGATGTTCATTCTGCAACAGCAATCATTTCACCAAGGCAGGATTTGGTACCCAGCAGCTGGAAGAATTCCTGCATGCAACTTTCCCTCATGAGAAAGTCCTTAGAATGGACCAGGATTCCACAATGACACCAGGTGCTCATAAGGAGATAATCGAGAAGTTTGCCAATAAGGAAGCTTCAATCCTTATCGGAACCCAGATGATAGCTAAAGGTCTGGATTTTCCTGATGTAACTGTCGTAGGCGTTCTCGGCGCAGATCTGATGCTCGCATCATCATCGTTCAAGGCATCTGAGAGAGCGTTCCAGCTTATAACTCAGGCTGCAGGAAGGGCAGGAAGAGGTGATACTCCGGGTAAAGTGTTTATCCAGAGCTTCAGACCCGAACAGCCGTTATTCAAGTTTGCATGTACGCAGAACTACAGGGCTTTTTATGAACAGGAGATCGAGTACAGGCAGAAATTAAAGCTTCCGCCGTATAAGGCACTGGGGGAGATAGTCCTATCGCTGCCTGATGAGGATCTTCTTATCAGAAGAGCTAATGAATTAGCCAAGTATCTTAACGACTTCTTAGGTTTTCAGGACAAAAGATACCAGTTTGAGATCTATGGCCCGATGCCGTGCGTCATTTATGAGCTCAGAGGCCGTTACAGAATGAGTTTTGTAATAAAGGCGGTCAATAAATCTGCCATCAACGGGGTATTCAAAAGACTAATTGAGGATTTCGATCACACGAAGTATCCTATGTCATTTGACAATGACCCCCAGGACGGCTAAAACCGCCCGAAATGTACACTGCTGATGTACATATGTACACCCCAGAAGTATAAATTGACTATTTATAATATAAGGTGATACAATCCACTAGTCAGAATGCGCTTTCTTGCATTTTAACCATGATTTTTGAATATATTTGGGAGGCATTAATATGTCCAAGCCTGTATTTGTTGGTGCCGGTGTTGCTATCGTTACTCCGTTTTTTGAAGACGGAGGAATCAATTTCGAGGAGCTCAAGAAGCTTATCGAATTCCAGATAGCTGAAGGTATCGATTCCATCGTTATTTGCGGATCGACCGGCGAAGCTGCTACCATGACC
>JAEFBC010000254.1 GCA_016292155.1 Saccharofermentans sp.
AACTTGACTTAGCGTTAGAACTAACGCATTATTATCATGAATATTTGCGTTTTTATATAATTTTATATAAGAGGTAACGTTTTGAAAAAGAAGGCAGAGAAAGAAAAGCAGGGCGCATTTGCGAGATTTTGTACTGCATCCGAGAAGACAGCAAGGCTGAGTCTTATTCTTGCAGCAGTTATCGTTTTCGGTACGGTAGGTACTGTATGTGCGGCTGCCATAACCTCCAATTCCAATATCCAGGCACCGTCGGAGAATGTTGAGCTCAATGCAGCTGAACAGTATCTTGCCCAGGTCAACATGAACAAGGGCACCAAGAGCGAGGTTCCGGATACGACTGAGCCTACGGAGGAACCGTCTGAAGAGACGACTTCAGAAGAGACCAAGCCTACAAAGCGCGGCGGCCTTACCGGTGAGAACGTTGCCGATGTAAAAGATATTAAGTCCTTATCTGATGAGGACCTCCTCAAGGCTGTAAAGCAGGGTAAGGTAAAGGTCATCGCAAAGAAGGACATCAAGCAGGACCAGTCCCAGAACGTTAAGACTACTCACAAGGGTAAGATTGCAGACGCTCCGAAGGCAACAAACACGCCTAAGCCGAAGCCCACTTCTCCTGCATCTACTCCTAAGCCCACTCCGACCATGGCTCCTATTACGGTCGTTAATTATGAGCTTGGTATAGATATCTCTGAGTTCCAGGGCGATATCAACTGGACTAAGGTCAGAAACGACGGAATCAAGTTCGCATTCATCAGATGCGGCGGCCGTGGTTATACAAAGGGCACATGCTACGAAGATAAGAAGTTCGCCCAGAACGTTAAGAATGCCAAGAAGGCAGGCGTAAAGGTCGGCGTATATTTCTTCTCACAGGCTATTACTGTAGCTGAGGCCGTAGAGGAAGCTTCTCTGACTATCGGTATGTGCAAGGGATTAAATATCGACCTTCCTGTCGTAATGGACTGGGAGACAGGCAGCGGTTACCGTACACAGCCTTTGAAGGGTGAGGCATTCGCCAATGTCTTGGATGCTTTCTGCACCCTGATAAGCAAGAACGGCTACACACCTGCCGTTTATCTCTGCTCTGACGATATCAATAACAGACTCGGAAAGTATCAGGGCAATATCCTTGGCAAGTACAAGCTCTGGTATGCATATCCTTACAGCTGCTACTGGCCGGCAAGCAAGAGCTTCAAGTCTAACTACTATCAGACTGGCGATACAGTTCCTCCGAGAAACTTTGCTTTCGAATACTGGCAGTATTCATGGCACGGCAAGGTTGCAGGAATCGGCACGGAAGTAGACCTTAACATCAGGATCCTTGGCAAGACAACGCTCAAGGCACCTGAGATCAGCCTGCCCAACAAGTCGATAACGTCGCAGGCAGGGCAGAACGTCAATCCGATGGACGGCGTAAAGGCCAAGACATCGCAGGGTGACTGGACGACGAACAACCTGTCGTACTCTATAAAGACCGAGGCAGGACAGGATATTTCGCTCGATCAGGCTAAGAATACCGTTGGTAAATATACGATCACATATACATTTAAGGACCCGTTCCGCGGAAGCATTCAGGTCACGGCATCGTGGGAAGTAAAGGCTGCGGCAGGCTCAGATGCGCCGTCTCCGACACCTCAGGGCGGCAGTACGGATACACCGTCCCCGACACCTCAGGGTGGCAACACGGACACACCGTCCCCGACACCTCAGGGCGGCAGTACGGATACGCCGTCTCCGACGCCTCAGGGCAGCACGGATTCACCGGCACCTACGCCGACAACGGCCGAGCCTTCTCCGGAATCCTCGCCTGCTCCCACCACTCCGCCGGAAACTACTAAACCGGAACCGACAAAGTCACAAGAACCTTCAAATACAAGCAGCGATTCAAACAACTAAGGCAACATAAGCACATCTTACAGAGGTAACGCCTATGGACAGCAAGCCGGTCAACGATCCCGCACTAAGGAATCTCGAAAGAACGATCAGGTTGGAATTTGAGAGGATCATTCTCTCAATGGCTATCGTCTGTGTAACGCTTGAGGTAGCGATATTCATCTATTACTACCTCACCGATAATGTCGGACAGCCTGTAAACACTTATGTCGAGTTCAGGATCCTGGTGCCCTTTGCAATCAACACTGTACTGTATATCATCACCAGGTTTTCGAACCGTTCGGCTACCAGCACGGACATTACCAAGAACAGGGTCGTCTCATTTGCTGGACTCCTTATGTGCGGAGTAATATCCCTTGCCCACAGCTACTTCATTCCTCTGTGGGTATTCCCTCTTTTCGCGATCGTCTTCTGCTCGGTATTCCATGACGGATTCATCCAGATCGTTCAGGCGGGCTTAAGCTTCGTGTTTATCCTCTACGCCGGAATCCTCCATATCTACGATTATCCTGATGAGAGAGCATATTCGATCCTCTGCATCATAATCGCCGAGATAATGGCGATCGGCATAAGCATACTCGCGTTCAGGCTTGAGATCTTCAATACCAGGCTGCTTATGATAAGAGAGCGTAATTTCGCAGGTGCAAACAAGTTCGAGCATGGCTTTGAGACGGACAGGGTAACGGGCGTTTACAGCAAGAAATACCTTATCGAATCTGCCAATGAGATACTGAAGAGCACCAATGAGCTGGATCCTTGCGGGATTGCGGTGATCGACGTCGATGACTTCAAGAAGATCAACGATGAGATGGGCAATGACAAGGGAGATGACGTTCTCCGCGCTTTAGGCCAGGTTCTTCAGGGAGTTATCGATGAGGATACGATCGTCGGAAGATACGGCGGAGACACGTTTGTTATCGTTTTCGAAAACGGACTCAAGGAAGAAAACTTCGAAGTCTTGAACCAGATCAGAAAAGAATTTTCAAAGAAGAAATTCTCATTTATGAAGGATACCGCCACTATAAGCGGAGGATATGCCTGGTTTGACGTTACAATGGATCTCGACAGCGCT
>JAEFBC010000255.1 GCA_016292155.1 Saccharofermentans sp.
CAGCGAGAACCTTCTCTTTTGTGAATCTCTGTGACATAACTGCCGCCTCCTTTTTTGATTGAGAAGATTTAAGCACAGAGATGTTTTCGCCGCTAATTTATAAATCTCATAGAAACCTATAACAAAAGGCTATACGGGCTTAAAGGTCAAGCGCATTTGATACCATGTCACTCCGCCGTGAAGCGATTTTAAGGTGACACCTTCATTAACAAAACCGAAACGTGAATAATAAGGTATCAGTTCTTTTTTACACGTAAGAACAAGACCGTCACGGCCCTGCTTTTCCGCTTCACTGATAACATGCTTAATGAGTGTTCCGGCGCACCCCTTTTTCCTGTATTCAAGAATGGTATTAACACCGAAGATCATCTGCCAGGCGCCGTATTCATCATGCATGGAGGCATCCTCATACATCCTGTCAGTAAGATCTCTTTCATCAGTTGCAAAGCCGTCAACAAAAGAAACGAGCCTGTCGCCGTCAAAAAGAAGCCAGAAATGGTCAGCATAGACTTCAAGTCTTTCTCTGAAGTCTTCTTCCGTTGCAGCTTCATTGGGCGGGAAGCATTCCTTCTCGACTGCAGTAAGTATATTAAGATCTTCTGTTGTTGCTGTTCTGATATTCATGTCCCTATTCTATACGATGCGGCGTAGAAGCGGGGTATACCTTTTCTTTATCGGAAGCGATAAAAAACGTCTATTATCTTTTAAAAGCGGACTATTCTATAATTCCCTCCAAACACAGGAGGACATGAATATGGCTTATAATTTCGACACATTAAAGATCCGTGCAGGATATAACCCGCTTGAGCATAACAATGCAGTAAGCGTACCGATCTACCAGACAGTAGCATATGAGATGGGAAGCACAGCAAGAGCAGACGCACTTTTCGCTTTCGAACTCGAAGATCCGCTCTATACCAGAGTATCCAATCCTACAGTCCAGGTTCTTGAGAAAAGAGTTGCCGCACTTCACGGCGTTGATTACGCAGTTGCAGTCGCATCAGGAATGGCAGCAATCTCTTATACAGTACTGGCTCTTGCATCAAAGGGCGGCAGGATCCTTACAAGCCCCAGACTCTACGGCGGAGCTGTAGACGGCTTCCACTCGATCCTTGAAGAACTCGGCGTTAATTACGACATGATCGCAAACCCTGACGACCCGCAGGAGTTCGAGAAGAACATCAAGGAAGATACAAAAGCTATCTATATCGAGACGATCTCAAACCCTCTTGCAACCGTTCTCGACTTTGATGCAATTGCTGAGATCGCCCACAGGCACGGCATCCCGCTCGTAGTAGATAATACGGCTGCAACACCTTATCTCTTCAATCCTTTCGAGCACGGTGCAGACATCGTCGTATATTCCGCAACTAAGGCTTTGTGCGGCCACGGCAACGTAATCGCAGGACTTATCCTCGAGAAGGGCGGCTTCAATTACGATAAGGAGAAGTTCCCTGTCTTAGACAGAAAGCTCTGGTTCTTAAGAGACAAGAACGAGAATCCCAGGAGCATCCTCGACATCTTCCCCATCTCACCCATCACGGGCAAGATCAGAGCCGTGCACCTTAATTACTTAGGCGCTGCGCTCTCACCTTTTGACGCTTACCTCATCCTTCTCGGCATCGAGACGCTCTCTGAAAGAGTCTCCAAGCAGACTTCTTCAGCAGTTAAGATCGTTAAATATCTTGAGACAAACAAGCATGTTAACTGGATCAGCTATCCTTACGCTGCAGGAAGCAAATACAAAGAGCTCGCGGACAAATATCTCCCGAACGGCGCAGGCGGAATCTTCTCATTCGAATTCAACGGCACAGAAGCACAGAAGAGAAAATTCATCGAATCAGTCAACATCTTCGGCTATCAGGCAAACATCGGCGATGCAAGATCTCTTATCGTCAATCCCGCCCAGACAACTCACGGTGAGCTCACACACGAGCAGCGTGATGTAACGGGTCTGTCGATCAACACCATAAGACTTTCCATCGGCCTTGAAGATCCCCAGGATCTTATCGATGACCTCGATCAGGCCTTCGAAAAAGCGTTTACATAATACCAGTTATTCTAGCCTTAATAGTAGAAAGGGGACCGTCTCATTACCGGGATGGCCCCTTTTTCTATGACTGTTTACCCATAAATCGCCTTATAATGCACTTTTGTTTGGATTTATATGGAGTATTGTATTACCGTTGTAAAAATATGGTCAGGAGAACCAGGAATATGAAAAAGACAAAGAAACACTCTATAGCATTCGTTATTACGCTGATCTGCGCTTTAACGATGGTGCCTGTTACAGGCTGCGCGAACAATACACCTGAAGGCGCAAATCCTACTGTTGCTGAAGAAAGCACAACAGCATCACAGGCAGAAACAACGAACGGAACTTTACCAGACACATCTGAAAGTGCTCCGGCTTCGGACAAACTTACGGAGGATCAGGCTAAAGAGGCATTTAATTACTTCATGATCAACAGCCTTGCAGAGCTTAACTCTCCCGTAAGAAGATACTGGAATTACGAGAAAACAGAAGGCGATATTGCAGTCTTCTGGTTTACTTCCAATAACCCAAGCTTCCCTACAAGACTTGATATGAATCTTGTTACAGGCGAGACAGTTGCAAGCGCTTATGAACGCAAGGGCGCAGATCTTAACAAGATCGAAGATCCGGGCGTTTCAGAACATAACTTCAACGCATGGGATTACATCAAGAATCCGCCGGAATATAAGGGCGCTGCGGATGCAAAAGACATGCAGCAGTACATTGGCAAGAATATCAGTGATATCACCAAGGAATACACAGACCTTGAATATAAGCCGGACCAGAAGAATACCGGATGGGTAAATAAGAATCTCATGTTCGATACTTACGGCAAGGATAAGGAAACTGTCGAATACGTACGTGTTTTCGAGGGCGCGGAATTCAGCTTATACGGCATCGTTTCCGGAATGAGCCTTAAAGACGCGGTTGCATGTGCTGTTATGAACGGCGCAGCGAGCATGATCCCCGGTGATTCATCTCTTATCGATGGCGAAGGCACGCTTTACTACTTTGAAATGGACGACGGCAACACCTTGGAAGTCGTTCTGACTAAGGATGGCAAAGTCAATTACGCCGGCGTCATAAGCAAGAACATAAAAGATAAATTCGTTACGGATATGTAAGTTCAAGGGCTGCTTCAATGCAGCCCTTTGTTTTTGAAGTTTTCTGCTTCAATCCACTTTCATGCTGAAGCACCAGTTGCCGATCTCGGTGCCGGCGGCGGGGACTTTCATGTGGTCAAAGCACGTAAAGCCGTTCGATTCGTAGAACATGGTATTTTCGACGGAGTTGGTGATCAATGAGAGCATGCCTCCGCCCTTTTTTCTGACATAAGGTACCATGTATTCCTGAATATCTCTTGTGCCTATGCCGTGCCTTTGCCTGTCAGGCCTTACGGCGAGGATCTCGATATAGTAGACATCAGGATTTTCATTAATAAACTTGTCAGCGGGAGCGACGCATTTATCGTACATATCAAACCACTTGAATGGTGTGATCCCGTAATGGAAGACCATGCCTATGCCTGTTGCGAGATATTCAGAAAAGCCTGCCTGCTTTCTTCCCGGATCGTGGATCGAGAACGCCGTGATAATCTCACCGTCATCTTCTCCCACAACGGCCTGACGCCGCTTGATCTCAGCCTTGAAACATTGAACATGCAGATCGTAGATGAATTTCCATCTCTTCTCCGGATTATCCACAAAAGGCCTGTAGAAATCGTACTCCATGAATGCATCAGCACATAATGTGCTGATCGTCTTCAGATCCTTGTCTTCAGCGACTCTGTATGTAAGCATAATGTACCCCGTCCGCTGTGCAGCTTATCAATTGCGTTGTGTTATCCGGTTATGTGCTTTTGTTCTGATCAGTTACCTCAGTTCTTTTACGTTGAATGTGTATACCTTTGTATAATCTCCGTCCAGACAGATGCTGACGGTGAAGTCTTCAAGATTATAGACGCAGGACCACTCGGTTATGGTTTTGTTCTTGACTTTGCCGAGTATCGCCATTGCCTGTTCCTCTGTGGCTTTCCGGCTGCCGCCCAGGCATTCTTCCATCGTTGGAAGCCTGCTGTCAGGCAAACCCTTGTTATAGAATTCTCCGGGTGCAATAACACTGTTGGTGCAGCATGGATGTTCTGTTACGACCATCTCATTATCAAGCCACTCGACGACAACATATCTGCCGGTCTTGTCCGTGATGAAGAGATGGTAGGATACCTTCGGCGAATGCATATCGTATGAACTGAGCAATTCGATTGCCTCATCTACTGATGCGCATTTATCGAGGATCGCTCTCAATGCGCAGAAGACCAGAAGATCAGGCTTGCCGTTATCCTGATGTGTCTCCCCGATATTCAGCTCTAAGATCCCCGCTCCTACACCTTTCTCATTCATTCCATCCACTACGGCATAAGGCGTAATGACCATTAATAGTCTGCCCAGAGGCGAGTCAGGACTTATAGGATAATTCTGACTGACACCGAAAACACCAAGATCAGCAACACCTATCGACTCATAACATCCTTCCGGATGCGAATAAATAAGCAGTGTATCCGTCTCCGGATAATCGAAATTGCGTCCGAAAAGGTGCTTGCCTTCAGGTGTGACAGCCGCAAAAGCCGCGCAGCCGTAGCTCTCCACATTAAAGCGCGGCCTGATCCCGTATAAGTGGTTATTGAAGATCCAGTCCAGAAGTTCTTCAATGTTCGCTGCACCGGAACCAAGCATACCGTCAGTGTCGGTGCATTCGATATTCTTCATTGTGTATAAACCACCGCCCGCTTTCCTTACCGTCATCATGGTCCTGATGTGATTAAAGAGCATGACGGAAGGAACGATGATCATAAGTCCGTAAACAACGGGCAGGACGATCCTTTTCTTAAGCTTGAAAACAAAGCAGATCTCTACTATCAGTGAGAGCAGGAAAAGAATTGCACCGGCAGGAATGAAAGGCATCCAGTTAAATGCCCTGACAGAAGTTACTTTGAAGCAGTAAGGCAGCACCGGAAATAATTCCGTTATCAGTCTCTCATGGAATTGCTCTAATGTTCTGCCTGCCCAGGATCCGTCTTCAACTTTGTTGTAGTAAATATAATCGTATTGCCTGTACATACTCTCGGCGACTTCATTGTATTCAGCATCACCTAAAGCTCTTAACC
>JAEFBC010000044.1 GCA_016292155.1 Saccharofermentans sp.
AGCGATTCTTCCAGCTGCTCTTGCAGAGAATCGATCTCCTGCTGCTGATGTTCCAGAATGTCCTGCATCTGCTCTTGTGCCTTCAGGATCTCCAAGAGCTCTTCTAAGTTTTTCAAATCGTCCATATATAGACCTCGCTTTTTCTGTGATTATTTTTGTGATCTCTTCGGTTATTTCCCGAATCTGTTTTCTTAAAGAGTTCCGCTCCCGAATCTCTCGGTTGATCTGGCATCTGTCGGCAGTCTTACCTTCCGCTTCCATCTGTCTTGCGACAACGCCTTCGTGGATCGAAGGCACCTGATCTATCCCCTGCCTTGCATAACTTCTGTGATCGATCTGCTTGTCTTTTGCAAGATACCTGTTACAGTGTTCCGCCCATGAGGATCTCCAGATCTCAGCCTTGCTGTGATCGTTCCAGTCGTTCTCGGGAACCGTGATCTTCTCCCAAAGATATTCCGTTCCCTTGCCCTTACGGACTCTGACTTTTTGCTTGCCGTCTTTGTCCAATTGAGGGATGCGGTACCGGGAAGTTTCATCTTTTCTTTTTGGATCGTAGGAAGGTTTAGTCGGGTCGTATATCGGCCTGCCTTTTTCGTCTCTGCCGTTAGCAAAAACTGTCTTCTGCTTTTGAAGCCACTGCTCATGTTCATCTATCCCTCGAAGGGTCAGTAAGATGTGAGCATGAGGATTGCCGTCACCTTTATCGTGAAGAGCCCAATCAGCGATCATGCCCTCTTTGATAAAGTTGTCTTGGATAAAGCTTCTTACACATTCGCTCTGTTCTTCACGACTCATTTCATTGGGGAGAGCAACCTCGACCTCACGTGCGAACTGTGCATCAGAACGCTTCTCGATCTGCTGCACTTCGTTCCATAAGACCTGGCGATCGAGAAACCTTCTCGGAGCATTGTCCGGAAGGATGATCTCGTTCATTACGACGCCGCCTTTATGTGTGAAGTCATGGGTCAGACCTGTCTCTTCGTTATAGAGCTTCTCACCGGCTCTGTATGCGGCGGAGGCAACAGCAGAACGACCACCTGCGCGACTCACGATCTTTATAGAGCAATGGTATATCGACATGATTCGCGCCCTCCTGTATCAATGCTGTTGCGGACTGTTACAGCGTCTGCAAGACTCCATCCAAGTGAAACTTGGTCTAGGTCAAGGAGCGAAGCATCCTTGTAGGTTTCCAAGAGGGCAACGCCCTTTGGTGCCGTCTGCATAAGACCCCTCGGAGAGCGCACTGTAATGTGGGCCCCGCCCACATATAAGTGCGCCCTTAACAAGTTAAGGGAGAGGGGAAGTTCAGGGTTCAGGTCAGTCATTTGCATCACCTCCAACGCTTTCGTCGTTCATGGCTTTGCTAAAGAAACTGCCTTTCTGTTCCTGGAGTTTGAGGAAATACAGTAAGCGGACTTTGTCCTGGTCGGTAGTAGGCCTGCCTAAAACAGACTCCACGATACCGCCGAGTTCGATCAAGCGTCTCGTCCTCTTCTTGCGTTCCTCTGCGTTGTGTCGCTTCGTAAGATCTCGTTCCTGAGCCTTAAGCTGTTCGACCTTCGTTTTTAATTCCTTTAATCTTTCGTCATATGATCTTGTAGTCATTGTTATAAATCTCCTTTAATTGAATTAGTTTTGTTTTGGGGATAGGAAAAGCCCGGGATCGTTATCCCGGGCCTTACCAAATAGTTGCTATCAAAAAAGATAGTTTAAGATCTCCAGTATCGTCTTCAGCCGTTCCGCATCCACAGGATCGAGAGAAGTCAGATCAGGATTCTTGTCGATCTTCTCCGACAACTCCAAGACCGCTCTTCTAATCTCTGCAAACGTGCGGATATTTCCTTTAACGAGGATCTTCTGATAAAGACAGCTCTCAATAAAGAAATGAGATTTCGTCATTCCCGTAGTGGCGATGCGTGCATTTATCAGTTCGCACTCTTTCGGAGAAACCCGAAAGTTCTGAAGTTTGTTTCTGATCCTGTTGTGTTCGTTCTTCTTTTTCTTCGGCTTCGGATTATCTACCTTGGTCTTTCCGTATATCTTTCCCATGATCATTCTCCTTCCGATTCGTTGAATTCCTGATCCAGACGGTTGGCCATATCCTTCTGTACGGAAGGATAAAGATGAGCGTACCGCTGAGTTATCACGGCGCTCTCGTGACCGAGTCTTTCAGCAATCTGAACCGGAGCGTATCCGAGATGGATAAGGAGTGCGCAGCAAGAGTGTCTGAGATCGTGTATTCTGATTCTCTTAACGCCGGCCTTCTTACTGCCCCTGTCCATCTCGTGATGGAGATAGTGTTTCGATACTGGGAAGATACGGCAGTCATCATCAAGACCGTATATTGATTCGAGATAGTCCTGCAGTTCCTGACATAAGAACTTCGGCAAATCGATCGTGCGGTTACTCTTTTCCGTCTTGGGATCCGTTACCATCTCTTCTCCGTTTATGACCTGATAGGTCTTGTTGACTCTCAAAGTGCGCTTCTCAAGATCGATATCCTTCTTCGTCAGAGCCAACAACTCCCCACATCTGATGCCGGTCCAGTAGAGAACCTGAAACGCGTAATATGAGATCGGTTTGTCCTGAATCGCCTCTGAGAACTTCAGATACTCTTCCTTCGTCCAAAAGAGCATTTCCTTATTACTCTTCTTTCCAATCTTCTTAAACGCTTTACAAGGGTTCTTGGGAAGGTCGTAGTAGTTGACCGCATGATTGAAGATAGCCGTCAGCTGATTGTTGATCGTTCTGAGATAGGTCGGTGAATAACCCTTACCGTCATCATCCCTCATAGTCAGAAGTTCGTTCTGCCACTGAAGGATATGCGTTGATGTGATCTCCGATAAAGACATCTCGCTGAAGTACGGTCTGATGTGCTTATCAATGATTTGGATCTTGTTTGCAATCGTACTCTTCTTGAGCTGAGGTGTGACATCCCGCAAGTAGATATCAACGAAGGAGTTAAACGCCATATTGATATCCTTGGTCTGCTTTGCTAAAAAAGTACGCTCATACTCAAGTGCATCGTGCCTTGTTTCAAAACCGCGTTTCTCATGGCGTACACGCTGTCCACGCCAGTCAGTGTAGTAACAGAGTACTCTCCACTTCTTGCCGTTATACATGCTGCCTTTGTCTTTAAATACTGCCATATCACACCGCCCTTCTGCACGCTGTGATAGCCATAGCTGTTGCTTTGGTTATATTGCGGCCGCCAAACTTTGTCTGTTCCCTTACAACTCTGTCTTGAAG
>JAEFBC010000256.1 GCA_016292155.1 Saccharofermentans sp.
AGTAGAGCCGTTAACGGATATAAAGGCATTCTTTGCTTTCCAGATCGAAGCTGCACAGTCTTCCATATCCTTAAGGATGCCTGTAGGGGAATGGAGGTTATCGAATCCGCCGATCTCCGTGATGTCGCGCATGAATGCCTGTGACACGAAGTCCGGGTTGCGCTTGCCGCCCGGCATATGCATCGGCAGAGGATCGGTTCCCAGATAGAGCTTCAATGCCGCTCCGAGCCTGTCGTTGTCATATTTCATGGCGAGCATCCTCCTTTAATGTAACTTAACACAAAAACTTGATATTAAGAAGTTGACAATCAAATTCTACACTTGTAGAATGTTGAAAAACATATAAGGGGAAATATGCATATGAAAGAAACATCTATTGGTGACAGCGAATATAAGTTGATGGAGCTCATTTGGGAATATTCACCGATCGCATCGGGCGAGTTATCCACCATGTGTGAGATGATCCACGGCTGGAAGAAGACCACGGTCTATACAATGCTCAAAAGGCTTCAGGATAAGGGATTTATCCAGAGTGAGAAGTCCACTATCACATATCTGATAGGCCGCGATGAGCTTCAGAAGCAGCAGAGCGAAGAACTCGTCGAAAAGAACTTCAAGGGATCTCTGCCGATGTTCGTCAATGCCTTCCTGGGCGGCGGCAAGAAGATGAGCAAGGAAGATGCCCAGAGTCTTATCGACATGATCGAACAGCACACTGAGGAATAAGTGCTTTTGGTATAGGGTTTAAGGGGTAAGGTTGTTTTTTATGAGCGAGATATTCTATAAAGTGCTTGAGATGAGTATATACGGAAGTATTGCGATCCTTGCGGTATTGCTGTTCCGGCTTGTTTTCAGGAAATGTCCGAAGCGCGTAATGATCCTGTTCTGGATAATCGTAGCGTTGAGACTGGTAATTCCTTTTAACTTCAATTCGCCAACGAGCGCGCTTAACGCAGGAAAGTTTTTCGCGCCCAAGACCGTGTCTCAAGAGACTGTATTCGATCCTGAGACGAGATTAAGGGAGATTACCGTTGCCGAGAGAACTGAAAAACAAGAGCCTGTTGAAGAGTCACTTTTGGCCGTAACAGACCATATCGAACCTGCACCTTCTTATGTTGCAGAAGCGCCGCAGCAAGAGACTGTGAAGGTAACGGCTAAGGACGTTATTCCGTTTGTCTGGCTTGGCGTTACCGTAGGACTTCTTATCTTCTCGGCGGTCAGATACGCGATATTCTACTCAAAGGCCAGATGGAGCTCACGTTCATTTGACGGCAGATACTACATGGCCAATAACATCGATTCGCCGTTCGTCGTAGGTATCTTCAGCCCGAAGATCTTTTTCCCGATCAACATGGATGACGATGAGCGCGAATATGTGCTCAATCACGAATGGACCCACATAAAGAACAAGGACGGGCTTACCAAGCTCATCAGCTATGTGATCTTATGCATCCACTGGTTTAATCCTCTCGTTTGGCTCGCATTTTTCATGTTATGCGCTGATATCGAAATGCGTGTCGACGAGGAGACAACGAGCAATTTCAATCTCTCCATGGTAAAGGAATACTGCAAATCACTGGTAAGGCATGCGGCTGATGATAACAAAGGCGCATTCATGCAGAGCACAGCCTTCAGCGGATTAAGCTTCGGAGGCATGGAGACTAAGATGAGGATCAAGAATCTTCTGTCACATAAGATCACATCCAGAGAGATCCAGATTGCTTCTATCTGCGTTACTCTTGTCTTCTCTCTGCTTGTATCAGCATCCTCTATTGACCACCAGCCCTGGGTAAGGGAGAAACCCTCTGAGCCCGAAGCGAGTGCAGTAGTTACAACGTCTGATATTACGGAATCTACGCCTTCTGAGGCTACTGCTGAGACTACAAAAGCCAGAAGATGGGATCCTGCATTTATCGATCCGTATATTGAGCTCATTAATCAAAGCGTATCTGACAATGAGGCGAATAAGGTTTATTACAAGTATGCTTTCATTTATGTTGATGATGATCTGATCCCCGAGCTCGTTCTGGAAAAACCGACAGCGGGAGCGAGCAACTCAGTCAGTCTGTATACTTTCAGAAACGGAAAGGTACTGCCTGTCTTTGAGGACTGCGAAAAAATGGATCCGGAAGAGGTCTATTACTATGTTCCTTTTGAAGACTTTATTGTGTATCACAAGGTGATTACCGCGGGTGCTCAGTTCAAAGATAAGCTCTATTCATTAAATGATCTTATGTCCGGTGCAGAGCCTAAAGCAAATGGTCTTTTTGAGGATTCCTCATATTCAATTGACGGCAGGACTGTCACACAGAATGAATATTTCGAGTATTTCCGCAACCGTGAATTAGAAGTGATCAGCGGTAAAGTCAAGATCGATAAGGCTATAAGGATCCTTGAAGATCAGAAGACTTCAGGCGGATCCAAGATCCCTTCTGACATCTTGGATGATCCGGAAGTTACCGGGACTGTTGAGACAACTGAAGAGACGACAGCATCGCCTTCCGTGTCGGTTACACCTACGCCTACAACTGCGCCGGTTAACAGCACAGAAGCCACAACGGAGACAACAGCAGGCACTGCCCAGACCACGGCTTCCCCTAAATATGGTTCTGTTAAAGATATGAAGGACGGAAAGACACTGCCCTTCGATTACAATAACAACACCGGCACGCTTGAATGTGATTACGGTTCATTCTATTACGA
>JAEFBC010000257.1 GCA_016292155.1 Saccharofermentans sp.
ATAACGAAGATTCTGCCATCAGCATAATTCTCTTTGAAGAAATGCCTGCTTATTTTCTGGGACAGAAAGATTTGGATGCGGTAATCAAGATTACCGCTGACAGAGCACAGAAAGTGCTGGATGAGAGAGGGTAAATTTAATCAATTCTTAAGAACTGTTCCGTTAAAACCAGTCTATAATTAGACTTATAAGATGATCATATCAACAATCCGGTCATTTGTCTTAAGGGGTTAACGGAATGAAGAGATTTATCTGCATATTGACTGTGTTGGCGCTGCTGGCAGGCCTTGCTTCGTGTGGTCAGGGCAGAGTGAGCAACGCCAGCCTGAATAAGGTAAGGACCGTATCCGGGAATGACGAATGGTGGAATGATACTGAGACGGTCATAACTCCGGAAGACATCAAACAGGAATTTAATGTGGATTTTTATGAACTGCTGGGCAGTTTCCTGGCTGCTGATGAAGATTCTGTGATACTTGTTTTCAATATCTGGAGCAAGGAGTCAAACGATGCGGTCTTAAAGCATTATTCCTACGACGGTAAACTGCTCGGTCAGGTGCACCTTGCTGATTATTTCGGCGAAGGCGTTCAGTTCTATCAGCCGGAGACCATATACAAACTGAATGGTAAATATTTTACGGTGATCCAGCATTCTGTTAAGGGTTCGGATTCTTTTGTCAATGAAGGGTATGAGATCGATTTCGATAACTCCACTCTGAAAGATCCCTTTGCTTTGAAACTGCCTGATGACGGAAGCATGTTCTCGGAGGTCATCACCATGACAGGTGTCGGTGATAAGCTTGTTTATCTAATGTCTATGGGTGACTTCTATAACCACTCGTATAAGATCTGTGTGGTTGAAGGCGGTAAGACAAGATCATTCGCCCCTGATTTCGGCGCCGATGCTGAATTAAAACATATCGCGAGCTTTATGAAATATGGTGATGGGGTCGCTTTCACTGCCGAGACGATTGAGAACGGCGTCGAAAAGAAGTACTTCTGCACTTTGGATCTTGATACATTTACCATGCATAAGGCAGAGCGCAAGGCAGAAACGCACAGGTCGAGTTATATTCCGGACTGCGGTGTTTTCGACTGCAATAAACATGAAGTAATAAACAAGATCGATATTGAAACAGGAGAGACAAAGCCGCTGGCAGATCTTACGCATTCTTTCATCACGGGCCAGTATGAGGATCTGAGGATCGTGTGGGCCACGGATGACAGGATCGTTCTTTATGTAGATGAGCAGGGACCTTTAGGAGGCATGTCCATATCGCATCTGATAACGCTGGATAAAGCGGACACCAATCCCAATTCCGGCAAAGAGATACTGAGACTTGCTTATACCGACTGGATCAGCAAATTTGAATACGGTGCCGTAAATGCTTTCAACCGGAATTCTGATAAGTATCTTATCGAAGTAACCTCCAAGTATTATGATGCCGCAACAGGTGTTTTTGACAATGACGCATATCTGTCAGACTACACCCTGATAGAAGCCTCGGAAGCAAGCGCCGTCGATCTTCTCAAGGCAGATATCAGGAAAGGTGAAGGACCTGATCTGGTGCTGTACGGTTCTGACACAGCGCAGCTTAATAACCCTGATTATCTCATCGACCTGACAAAGCGTATTAAGGCTGAGAAGAGTCTTACAAACGGTGATTATGTGAAGCTCATAACTTCGCCGAACGGGCGGGACGGCAATCATTACCGTCTGGACTACGGTTACAGCTACACAGCTTTAATGTTAAAGAGCGACTTTATAAGCGGCAGGCAGGCCGGTTTAACATTCGACCAGTATGACAAGCTGATAAGCGAACGCAATGGCGGAAACAGCATTCTCAATGAGGACGACCGCGCATTAATGAAGATGTTTATGGAGAACTCCGACAGCATCACTTATACAAAAGACGGTGCTGTCTCGCTTGGAAATGCCGGCTTCAAAGCCGCCGCCTCTTATGTCGCGTCGATCCCTGATGTAATGCCCTATGACGACATGAGCTGGGTGAAGATGAAGAATATGCAGGTCTTGGAAGGCGTGACGTTCAATTCTTTCGTTTACTTATACGCGACCGCATATAAGCATTACTCGATTATAGGTGTTCCTTCTTCTGACGGACATGCAGAGGTTATCAAGGGCAGGGGCGTCGGCATTACAAGCTGCAGCGCCCTTCAGGATGGCGCCTGGGAGTTTGCCCTGACATTCATGTCTCCGGATTACCAGAACCAGGTAAATGTCTATTACGATCCTGTCCTCAAGAGTGCCCAGAAAGCAACATTCGGGGAGTATATCGATATCAGAAATGCACACATCAATCCTTATGACAATACGACCTTCCCCGTAGAAAAAGGAATCGTGGATTACTACATAGAGCAGACATCGGATGCAGTTACGGTTCCTGATATGGATTCCGGTATAATCGTCATAATGAACGAAGAGATGCCTGCATATTTTACAGGCCAGAAATCGCTCGATGAAGTAATGAAGATTATCGAGAACAGAGTTAATCTCATGCTTTCGGAACAAGGATAATATCTTAGTAAAAAAGTTCCTGGAAAAGTGCCCATAGGCGGTAATTAACTTTTACGGCCAATATTTGTTGTTCTTCGAAAAAATAGGATCAATTCCCGTCTCTTTTGCTTGATTGATCACGCTCATGTGTTCGAAAATAAGATAGCTTCATATACAGATATGAAGTTCAAATCTTGCAGAGCAAATGGGGAAAATTATGGAAGAACAGATCATTGAGAAGAATAAAAAGTACTGGAACGATCATGCGGATCTCTGGTTTGGTACGACGGCTCTGCCTAAATACGGAGTCAAATTCGTAACGGAAGATGAGCTCCATTTCTTTTCTGATGTAGCAGGGAAGAAGGTACTGGAACTGTGCTGCGGGAGCGGTCATTCGCTTAAATATCTTGCAGATAAAGGTGCAGGCGAACTGTGGGGATTGGATCTGTCTCAGAAGCAATTGGATAATGCGGAAAAACTTTTAAGTGAAAGCGGCGTTTGCCCTAAGCTTATTTGCGCACCTATGGAAGCAGACAGCGGTATTCCGGAAGATTATTTCGACTATGTTTTCTCTATATACGGAATTGGCTGGACAACAGATCTTGCAGGCACATTTAAGAAGGTTGCTTCATATCTTAAGAAGGACGGCATATTCATATTCAGCTGGGGTCATCCGCTACATTATTGTGTTGCCAAATCTTATGAGAACGGAGAAGATGTTGTTGATGACGGGAAACTGGTATTCTCGCGCAGCTATTTTGATGAGTCGTATTTTAAGATGCCTGTACACGACACATATGTGACCTTCGCGAACAGGAAGATCTCCACATATGTCAATGCTCTGTACGATGCCGGATTCATTATCGAGAGAATGGTCGAACAGACTGATGAGAAGTCTTTATCGGATAACGAAGATGACACCCCCAAGGCTCAGAAAGCAAAGATGGTACCGCTTTCAATGTGTTTTAAATGCAGAAAACTTTGAGCGAACAATGGTAAAATCTAA
>JAEFBC010000258.1 GCA_016292155.1 Saccharofermentans sp.
GTTTGTATTATAATCAAAAAGTATTGTCAGTTACAATAATTTTAGCCGAAGAAAGGGCGGAACACTAATGAAAGAGCTATCGAGTCTTGATGGCAAGTCCTCAAAAACCAAGACCACTGAACCATCACTTAAAATCTCTTCTAAAAGCCGCGGTAAGCCGGATCTCCGTCCCTTATATGCGTTCCTGTCTGCGCTGGCACTTTATGTGATTACGATCCTGCTCTGCAATAAGCATCCGCTCGGTGAGTATTCATTCCTCCAGAGTGACCTGAAGGCACAGTATGCGCCCTTCCTGGCTCTCATGAGGAGCAAGATCACTGAGCTCGGCACAGTACCCCAGGGACATTTGCTCTCATACATCAGCTATTCTTTTAAGCTCGGTCTCGGCAAGAATTTTATCGGCACATTCGGCTACTATCTTGCAAGCCCGTTTAATCTTATCTATCTGCTTTTCGATGCATCGCAGATCGATGCGGCAGTACTTGCGATCGTTACATTGAAGCTCAGCTTCGCATCCGGATTCATGTGCCTGTTCCTCGGAACGCGCACTGAAGACAAGAAGAGCTTGTGGCCTGTCCTTCTGGGCGTTATGTATGCGTTCTCGCTTTATTCACAGGCATTCATTTTCCAGATCATGTGGCTCGACGGCTATATGCTCCTTCCCCTGATCCTTTTCTTCACGGAAAGATTCATAAAGAAGCAGAAGTATCTGGGACTTGTTCTTTCACTTCTCGTTCTTTTTATCTCGAATTACTACATCGCATATATGGCCGGTCTTGCATGCTTCTTCTATCTCTGCATCAGACTTTTTGCAGAGAAGGTCCAGCTCAAAAAGGCCGTCGGCATCTGTGTAAGATTCTGTCTTGCGGCAGGTTTTACCGCTCTTATGACAGCTGTAATGCTGGTTCCCGTAGGACTTGATACTATCAGGAATGCTGACCAGACTGTATCTGACAGAGGCGGACAGATCCTGACATTTTCACCTCTCACGTTCATTCACATGATGGTCTTGGGCGAGCCCGGAAAGTTCTCGGATATATTGATCTCAAACTATCCGTTCCTTTTCATGTGCCTGCCTGTTACTATCCTGCTTCTCATCTACTTTATCAGCCCTGTGTTCAAGGGAAGGGAGAGAACGATTCACGCCGTCTGCGTTCTTGGCGCAGTTCTGTCGACTCTCGTTTATCCTCTTGATAAGGCATGGCAGGTATTTGACGATCCCAACTGGTTCTGGCACAGACATGCATTTGTCTTCCTGCCGCTGTTCCTTATCATATCGATGAGGGCGCTTTTCAGGCTTAAGGAAGTTGCAAAAAAAGACATTATCAAGGCAGCGCTCGTTATCTATGTGCTTGTTGTGATCGACTTTACCTTCGGCGCTCTTCAGGGTGAATCGAAGGCAGTCATCTACAATGTTCTCCTTACAGCGGCATATGCTCTTCTCATGATGGGCTACAGTGTCAAGAAGTGGCCTGAGCAGCTCAGGAACACGAATAAGCTAATCTCACCCATGCTCTCGCTCATTGTAGTTTTCGAGCTTATCTTTGCAGGACCGATGCTCTCCAACGGCATTGAGTCGATGACGCTTTTCGGAGGCCCCGCAAATGAATATTCCGATTCCATAAAGGCAGAGCAGGAATTCGGAAAATATGCAAAGAACAATGCCGTTAAGACAAAAGCTTTCAGAGCCGAGACAGAGAATGCGCCCGAATACACCACGAAGTATTATGTCTCCGAAGGTGAGGCGTTCTACGGCAACTATAACGGCCTGTCGTTCTTCAACTCGAATTCCAACAAGAAGATGCACCGCTTTGTAAAGCAGCTCGGTCTTCAGACGAATTACAACTATTTCGCGGTCGGACACACATTTGCATGTCCTTCCGTTGATTCATTCTTCTCGATCGGCTCGTTATCCGCCAAGAGAGACAACACCCTGTACCGTTACGACGGAAAGGATTCATACGATTCAGGCCTCGAGTTCTACGGCAATGACAATGTCCTGCCTCTGGCTTTTGCAGCCAATAAGGCGGCGAATGATTTCGATTACTACAGGCTCGAAAAGGACGCTTCCGAGAAGAACTACTATTCGCTCCAGAACGACTGGTACCGTTCACTGTTCCCTGAAGCATTCAGTGAGGATTTCTTTGTCGAGATGGACGAGAGCGTTACAGGCAAACCGGCCATCACTAACGGCATGTTCTTCAACCTGAGCAATTATCTGACAAGGGAAGACTACATCAAGAAGAATTCCTCCGTCTCAAGCACAAGCGATACTGAAAGCAAGGGTTCCGACCCTCTGGGTCTTGAGAATTCAGTTGATAAAGAGCTCAAGGACAATATCACAAAGCTCTACAGGGAAAATGAGAATATCCCGATCGTCATCGAATACGAGTTCAAGGCTCCCGACACAAAGGAGATATACTGCTCTCTCGTATCCGGAAGGATCCTTGATTCCAGCGAGGTATTCGTAAACGGCATTGAGATCTGTGAATTCTCATCCAATGCTTTCTATTCGCAGATCTTCAGGATCGGCAGCTTTGCTGAAGGGGAGACCGTAAAGGTATCCTTCCTCTGCAATGTCGAGAGCTGGTCTTACCTGAACATAAGATTTGCAGCCTTCGACAATGAGAAGTTCACATCGCAGTTTGCCAAGGTCGACACATCGAAGGTAACACCTTCAGTTGTTTCCGACGGTTATGCAAAGCTCGATATATCAGACCTGAAGGCAGATGAGACGGTCATCACAACGATCCCTGCTGAGGACGGCTGGCAGCTTTATATCGACGGCGTGCCCGCAGATTATAAGCTCTATCAGGATGCGTTCATCTCATTTGACGCTCCGTCAGGCAGCCACACCGCAGAGCTCGTATTTACGGCTCCCGGACTTAAGGCAGGCGCATTAGTGACATGTGCGGGCATCGTTCTTCTTGCGGCATTTGTCATCGTCGATAAAAAACTCTCGAAAATGAAAGAAAAACAAGAACAAAACTAGTATCTTATAGTGAATCAGTGCGGAGGTATTAATTATGGATTTCATGAAGGCTTATGAATTATGGTCAACAGATCCTTTTTTCGATGAGGGCACAAGAAATGAGCTCATCGCGATAAAGGATGATACTAAAGAGATCGAAGACAGATTCTATAGAGATCTCGAGTTCGGCACAGCAGGCTTAAGAGGCGTTCTCGGCGCGGGAACAAACAGAATGAACGTCTACACGGTTGCTAAGGCATCCGAAGGCCTTGCAAAATACATCCTCTCAGAGGGTGAAGAGGCAATTAAGAGGGGTGTTGTAATCTCTTACGACTCCAGACATTTCTCACCCGAGTTTGCCCAGATCACAGCTCAGGTCCTGGCTGCAAACGGAATCCCGTCAAGGCTCTCTGACGAGTTAAGACCTGTTCCGGTACTTTCTTACTCAGTAAGATATTTCAAGGCTTTTGCAGGCGTCATGATCACAGCTTCCCACAACCCGTCCAAGTACAACGGATATAAGGTTTACGGTGAGGACGGCGGACAGGTACCGCCCGAAGCAGCTGATGCAGTCCTCGCAAATATCGAAGCTATTTCCGATATCAGAAGCGTTAAGCTCATGGACTTTGAGGAAGCTAAGGCAAAGGGCATCGTAACTTCCTTCGGACCTGAGATCGACGAGGCATTCACAAACATGCTTACAAAGCTCGTTGTAGACCAGCAGGCAATAGACAGGCAGGCTGACATGAGCATTGTTTACACACCTCTGCACGGTTCAGGCAACAAGCCCGTCAGAAGGATCCTTGAGGCAGTCGGATTCAAGAACATCCACATCGTTAAGGAGCAGGAGCTCCCCGACGGTGCATTCCCGACAGTAAGCCTTCCTAACCCTGAGAATCCTGAGGCGCTCTCAATGGCGATAGAACTTGCCAAGAAGACAGACGCTTCACTGGTATTCGGCACAGACCCCGACTCCGACCGTATCGGTGCGGCAGCAAAGGTCATCGAGAACGGCGAAGTTAAGTATAAATGTTTCTCAGGAAACCAGATGGGATTGATGCTCTTAGACTATATCCTCGATTCCAAGAAGCAGCTCGGCACACTGCCCGAGAAGTCTTTTGCTGTTACGACCATCGTATCCTCCAAGCTCGTTAAGAGCATCTGCGACTACTATGGCGTTGAGCTTCAGGAGACACTCACAGGCTTTAAGTTCATCGGCGAGAGGATCAAGCTCGACGACGAGTTCGGTGACAAGCACTTCCAGTTCGGCTTCGAAGAGAGCTACGGCTATCTCTCCGGCGTCGATGTCCGCGATAAGGACGCTGTCGTTGCCGCAATGCTCATCTGCAACATGGCTGCTGCTTCTTTCGAGAAGGGCGAGACACTTGCAGACAGACTTGACCACCTCTATGAGAAGTACGGCTACGGCATCGAGCAGACGATCAGCTGCACTCTCGAAGGCAAAGAGGGCATCGAGAAGATCGGTAAGTGCATGGTTGAGCTCAGGGAAGAGCTTTCACGCTGCGGCAGCCTTGCTGAGGCTAAGAACCTCCTTGGCGGCGCTACAGTTACGGCTGTCCGCGACTATAAGGAATCCAAGCGCTACGACTTTACTGAAGACGGCGTAAAGGTATCAGACATCACACTTCCCAAGTCCAACGTTCTCCTCTATGAACTCGGCGGCAACAAGGGAATCGACTGGGCATGCGCAAGACCTTCAGGCACAGAGCCCAAGCTCAAGATCTACATGGGTGTTTACGATTCTGATAAGGCCACTGCGGAGAAGTCCTTTGAGACTATCAAGGGACAGGTGGAAGGTTACGTTAAATCAAAGCTCAACTAAACGAATTCACCAGCGGAATAATGTATTCATAGACAGCCTTGGCAAAGCCGAGGCTGTCATAATTTGCGGTGATATAAGAAGCGGCAGCCTTGACTCCCTCAGACGCATTTCCCATGGCGATGCCGTACCTCGCGGATTCGATCATGGAGATATCGTTGTCGCTGTCGCCGATCGCGAAAGTATTCTCCCTCGGAATGTCCAGGTAATCAGCCAGGCTTAACAGGGCGTTGCCTTTGGTGGCGCCCTTTTTCATGACGTCGAAAAGATTGGGCGCGGACGATATAACCTCAAGGTCCTTGTCGGAGGAGAGCATGTCGATAAGCTTGCTGTCCGCGCTTATCAGAAGGATCTTGTTGAAGTTCGGGAGCTTCTTTTTCTCGAGAAAATCCATATCGATATCGATCATGGGGGACTGCTTTGAAGGCTCAAGTCCCTGGTTGTAGGAATTGACAAACGCTCTTCTGGATGAGGAGGGCGTAAAGAAGATGCCCTCGTCAGAATAGAGGGTGGCATCTGCGGACCTGCTCATGAGAAATCTCAGGAGCTCCCTTATCTTGGAGTCCTCAAAATCCATGGAATCGAACTGTTTTCTGGCTGCGGCGTCGAAAAGAGAGCCGCCGTTGCTCGTCATGATGGGCACATCGATCCCCAGATCCTCGGCAAATTTACCGACGAGGAAAGAGGAACGGCCCGTAGCGATGGTGAATGCTACAGAAGATTCCTTAAGGGCCCTTATGGCCTCTTTATTGCCTTCGGGTATGTCCTTGCCGGGGGCAAGAAGCGTATAATCCATATCCGCGGCTAATAACGCTTTATACTTTTTTGTCATATTTCAGTTATGCTCCATGAGGATTATAAACGATTTTACAAGAATGAATGACAAATATACCTTATTTTTCTTTCAATCTGCGGGTTTACTGCGGTTGAAAGTTTGTATATCTATGTATATTATTGTGCTTGGATCAAAAGGACAATTATGTCCAAATAAAGTGGGGTTAGTAAATTTATGAAAAGAAAAGCCGGACAGGCACCAAGTGTTAGATCCGCAGAGGTCAGGAGCCAGGCTCTTGCACCCGTTAGAAGCGGCGAATCAAATAGACCTGCACCCGTCAGAGTGGAAGCTTCCAGAGCTCCTGCTCATACCGGAAGTGCTCCCAGGAGCGTGGCAGCAAAGACAGCATCAAGGAACGGAAGCTCCAAGACTGCATCCAAGTCCGCATCCAAGGCAGCTCCGAGACGTGTTAAGGCCAAGAGAAAGAGCCATGTTGGCGTAGTTATCGCCGTCATCGTCCTCGTTCTTCTCCTCGGCGCAGGCGGTTATTACGGATATCTTTATTCCACAGGTTACTTCAAACCGCATGTAGAAGTTACAAATTCTGACGGCACTGTAGCAAACCTCATGGCTGATGAGGTATATGCCGAGCTTAGCCAGGATGTTAACATTTTCTACCCCGGCACGTTCATCAACGATGTCGATGTAAGCGGAATGACAGCTGACCAGGCTTACGAAGCAGTTTCCAAGGAGCTCAAGGATGAGGGAAACCCCATCAGCGTAAAGTACACTCTCAAGCTCGACGGCAAGGAGTATCCTCTTGATTTCTCCGATGCAAAGTTCGAATACAACACAAGAGAGGTCATCGACTCTACGATCGGCATCAATAAGGTTTCCGATCCGGAAGACTACACCAAGCTCATTGAGTGCTACAACTACAAGCAGTCACTCAAGAATACTCCCGCAAAGTATGAGACATCTTATAAAGTAGCGATCGACGGTGTTTCCGAGAAGGTACACAATATCTTGGATCCTCTCATCGATCAGTATTCCACTGTAAAAGATGCTGAGATCGGTGAGTTCAATCCTTCAACCAAGGAATTCACTATCACTCCTGAAGAAACAGGCATGACGATCGATATCGATGCTGCTGTCGAGAAGGTCAAGGAGCTCTTTGACAACGCGGAATACACAGGTTCTGTCGTAGTCCCTTCCGTTAAGAAGGAGCCTGAGGTCACAACTGAGAAGCTCAAGGCAAACTTCGGTCTCCGCGGCGAGCACACAACAAAGGCATCCAACAACGCAAACCGTAACACTAACCTCTCCCAGGCATGCAAGAAGATCAACGGCACCATCTTAAAGCCCGGCCAGGAATTCTCTTTCAATAAAGTTGTAGGAAAGAGAACAAGAGAGGCAGGCTTCAAGGAAGCTACAGTTATCCTCGGCGGCCGCTACGAGCAGGGCCTTGGCGGCGGTGTCTGCCAGGTCAGTGGTACTCTTTACGATGCAGTTCTGAAGTCTGACCTTAAGATTACTGAGCGTCATCCGCACGCATGGCCTTCAGATTACGTTCTTGAGGGTCTCGATGCTACTGTTGACTACGGTTCATTGGACTTCAAGTTCAAGAATAATACCGATTACCAGATCATCATCCTCATGTGGTTTGATTCCAGCAAGAGAGAAGTTCATGCCCAGATCTACGGAAAGAGATTCCCTGAAGAGCAGACTATCGCTCTCAGAAGTGAAGTCGTTTCCACAAGCGGTTACGGCAAGACAGAATATGTTGAAGATAAGACCATGGAAGCCGGAAAGACAAAGACAACAAGAGAGGCTCACCAGGGTAAGACTGTAAAGACGTTCAAGATCTGGAAGGATAAGGACGGCAAGGAGATCAAGCGCGAGACCATCGGCACAACAACATATAATGCTTACGGAAAGCAGATCTCCGTAGGAACAAAAAACGCTGACGGTACGTACAACTCGGTTGACCCCAAGACAGGTCAATTGAAGAATGCCACACCTACACCGGTACCTACAAAGAAGGCTGATCCGACAAAGTCTGCTGAACCTACAAAGGCTTCTCAGACGACAACAACTGCACCGCAGCCGACAACTACAAAGCCGGAACCTACAAAGGCTGTTGAACCTACGAAGGTAGTTGAGCCTACAAAGGCAGCTGAACCTACAAAGGCAACTGAAAATCCGCCGCCGGAAAACGGTGGTGGCGGCGGCGAGTAATATCCTTGCAAGCCCTTTCGGGACATCGAAAACCAACAAGAGCTCTCTTCATTTTTGAAGGGGGCTCTTTTAATAAAAAATAAATATATAATTTTTCTCTTTTATGTCCCCATTCTGGACTAAATGGGTTTATAATTATTCAGTCATTATTAGAGAACCCTCTCTTCGGTGAGGGAACTCGCAAAGAATTTTCCAAAGGAGATCAAGTTTATGGCAGAACTGACAAAGAAAACCATGGACGGTAACGAGGCTGCTGCGTATACTTCGTATGCATTTACTGAGAACGCTGCAATTTACCCTATCACACCGTCCTCGCCTATGGCTGACCACACCGATCAATGGGCACA
>JAEFBC010000259.1 GCA_016292155.1 Saccharofermentans sp.
AGGATTGGTTAGGGTGTTTGTCTTGAGTTCTGCGATATGCTCTATAACAGTGGTTGAGATCAAAGGAATGGCGTTGGAGATAATTTGGGTTATTTGGTTTTTGACTTTAAAAGCTGCCTTTTTATTGAAGGGCAGCTTTTTAGTTTGGAGAAAAGGCTCCCGCGGGAAGGGATCAGTTTTTTGACTTTTCCTGATTTTCCCTGTTGACAAACGGCCGGAACAGTAAGATAATCTCATTAGTCAAAGAAAGTCAAAGTCAAAGTCAGAAAAGAGCAAAGTCGAAAATATAATCACGATAAAGCGGAAGGAGGACGATCTTGTGGCAAGACTTGTTGATGTAATTGAACAGATGATCAAGGAAATGGTCGACGAGAATGACGGTACAGCTACTATCTGCAGAAGCCAGCTGGCAGAGCAGGCGAACTGTGTGCCCTCTCAGATCACATATGTGCTGTCTACAAGGTTTTCGGGCGGAAGCGGATATATAGTCGAGAGCAGAAGGGGCGGCGGCGGACAGATCACCATCACGAGGGTAAATCATGTCGGACCGGCAGAGTACCTTAAGGCAATAATCGACAGCGTGGGCGACGACCTGTCGCAGCAGCAGGCAAAGAACCTTCTGACCAACGCGGTTACCGTCGGAGCCATGACCTCCAAGGAAGGCACGGCGATAATGGCGGCTGTATCAGACAGGGCTCTTGCAAGAGTTGACTCGGATATCAGATCAGTCTTAAGAGCGGATATCTTCAAGCATGCACTGCTCGGACTGATGGTAACTTGAAATAAGGGATACAAAAGGAGAAACACTTATGAGATGTGAAAGATGCGGTAAGGAACTTACCAACAGGATAATAAAGATAAACGGTGTCACGTACTGCGAGAACTGTGCCAGGCTCATGGGCTATGACAGATTCTTAAAAGACCCGGCGGATTTTCTGGGCAATCCGTTCTCGCAGTTAGATGAGATCGCTTCATCTCTTATGCAGATGAATGAGCTCGATTTCGGCAACAGCACCCTCACATGCCCCAAGTGCGGCATGACTTTAAGGGAGTTTGAGACCGAGGGTCGCGTAGGTTGCATCGAGTGCTACAACACCTTCAACAACAACATTGTCAGAGAGATGTTCAAGCAGCAGGGCAACAGCGAGTACGCAGGCCGTCTTCCCGCACAGTCGGCAGATACTGATGCGGAGACGAGTGATGTTCCGAAGGCAAAGAAAGCCGCACCTTCCAAGACGGTTGAGATGGAGATCCCGGAGAAAACTGAAGCGCCCGCAATGGAGACTAAGGCTCCTGCCGCCAAATCCGGCAAGGGTGGCCTTACATTAGACCAGCTCATGAAGGCAGATCTGGGCATGTTATCCGACGAAGATCTCGAAAAGGGTATCAAGGTCGCAGCAGAAGCAGAGGAATATAAGCTCGCTTCAAGACTCAGAGATGAACTCAAGGGCAGAAAGGACGGTGGAGACAATGTCTGAATGGTATATGAATGAAGGTAAAGATAACGACGTTGTTCTTTCCACAAAGGCGTGCATAGTACGTAATATCAAGGGCTACAACTTCATGCCCAGACTGGACGACAAGGAGTGCAAGAGCCTTTTAGAGACGATAGACAAAGTAATCGATAAGAACAAGTACACCGGCGGATGCGCCGCTGATTTTGACAAGCAGACGGTCTTAAGACTTACAAGGCTTCAGATCCTCGGACGCGAATCAAACCAGATGGCAACTCCCGAGAGAAAGGCGTTCTACTATAACGATGACGTAAGCCTTTCGATCGCAGTGGGAAGCGGTGAGCACCTGACAGTAAAGGCTATGGCTGCAGGCCACGATATCAGCGTTTACAAGCAGGCTGAAAAGGAAGTTTTAGATCTCGAGAGCAAGCTCGATATCGCTTTCTCAGAGAGCTACGGATTCCTTACTTCGCACGTAAGACTTGCAGGTACGGGACTTAAGATCCTCTACACTGTATCGCTTCCGGCGATCTCAAAGACCGAAGGCGGCATCGCAGCTCTTACCCAGCGTGTAAGCCAGTACGAATGGGCGATCTACCCGTTTGCTGAAAGAGGCGAGATCGCAGATTCTGACGTATATATCATTTCGAGCGTCAACACACTGGGCGTTACCGAAGATGAGGTATTGAAGAGAGGCGAGATGCTTATAGCCGATGTCATCAAGGCGGAAAGAGCATTAAGGGAAGAGATAGCCACGAGCAAGAAGGACCAGTCAGAAGACATCTACGGCAGATCCTACGGCACACTGAAGTATGCCGGCATGATCTCCAGATCAGAAGCTCTTCAGGCATTGGGCTGGCTCAGGCTCTATCACGAATACGATGATTCAGGCGACATCAAGGTCTCCTGCAACACGATAAATAAACTTACGATGGATATTCTTTGGGAACCGGACGCTCCGTCAAAGAAATCAAGCCAGAGCGCCGCTTCACAGAAGTACAGGGCACAAGGAATAAAGAAGATCCTGAAAGGGGATGATTAATATGAGAATTACTGAAGATACAGCAAAAGTGCTCGCGGTATCGAGCCTTATAGCGGAAGAAAGACATACATCACTTATAAGGGACACGATCCTTTTCGCAGCATTGTGCGTAACTGACACACCTGCAAAGGACATCCTGTCCGAGAACGTTCCCGACATGTCGCTCATATTGGAGCGCCTGGGTGTCGAGGGCGAATACGATCTCGACAACAATGCGGTCAAGATGCTTGCAGACAGGGCATTCCAGACACTCCGTATCGATGTCAGAAGGATCTTCTCAAATGCTTCGGATCTGTCCAGGAGAACGGGCTTCAACGGTGCCGTAAATCCTGAACATCTCCTGTTCGTCATCATGTCCCGCAAGGTATCCAACCACCCTGAGATCTTCAACTGCCTTGAGGCGGCAGGATGCGATCTTGAGGGCATGAGATCTGCGATCATCAACGTATTTAACGAACAGGCGGAAGCTGCAAGAGCTGAGAAGAACGGCTTCGGCGATATCGATCCTGACAACTCCGACAATCAAGACAATGAGCCTTCCCAGGGCGTCAGAAAGACAGCAGGAAAATCCGGCAAATCCGGCCATAAGACACTTGATAAGTACGGCAAGAACTTAACCGAGCTCGCCAAGCAGGGCAAGATCGATCCTGTAATCGGCCGTGAGGAAGAGATCTCCCGTGTCATGCAGATCCTTATCCGCCGCACGAAGAATAATCCCTGCCTCGTAGGTGATCCTGGTGTCGGTAAGACTGCCATAGCAGAGGGCCTTGCGCTGAAGATCGCTGAGAATAACGTTCCTGACGTCATCAAAGGCAAGATCGTTTACAGCATGGAGATGGGCTCCATGGTAGCAGGTTCCAAGTACAGGGGTGAATTCGAAGAGCGTATCAAGAACATGCTCGACGAAGCGGTTGCAGATCCTAATGTCATCCTCTTCATCGATGAGATCCACACTCTTGTAGGTGCGGGCGATACATCCGGCGGTTCAATGGATGCCGCTAACATCATGAAGCCTCTTCTTACAAAGAATGAGCTCCAGATCATCGGCGCCACAACGCTTGATGAGTATTCCAAGTTCATAGAGAAGGACCATGCTCTTGAGAGAAGATTCCAGAAGGTCCTTGTTGAAGAGCCCTCCATCGAGGATGCGATCGCAATCATGAAAGGCCTTCGCCCGAAGTACGAAGAGCACCACAAGATCCACATTCCTGATGATGTTTTAGAGCAGTCCGTAAGACTTTCCGCAAGATATGTATCTGACAGATTCCTTCCAGATAAGGCTATCGACTTAGTCGATGAGGCTGCAGCTGCAAAGCGCATCAACTACGCTGATTCCAAGGTCAGGAATGAACTCGAAAAGAAGATCGAAGAGATCAAGGACAAGAAGAAGGCTGCTGTCGACACACAGGATTTTGAAGCTGCACAGACTCTTAAAGAGGAAGAGGAGAAGCTGGGTGAGAGGCTCTCGCTCCTCCAGGATAAGGTCAAGCCCGATAAGGACGGATTTACAGGCACACTTACTGTCGATGATGTAGCTGTGGTACTTGCAAAGTGGACAGGAATTCCCACAACAAAGATCACCGAATCTGATGCCGACAAGCTCAAGAACCTTGAGTCTGAACTCGAGAAGAGGGTAGTTGGCCAGGACGAGGCTGTTCACGCTATCGCAAAGGCAATCCGCAGAGGCAGACTGGGCCTTAAGGACGAGAAGAGACCTTCAGGTTCCTTCATCTTCCTCGGTACAACCGGTGTAGGTAAGACAGAGCTTGCAAAGGCACTTGCTGAAGTCATGTTCGGCAACGAGAGCGCTCTTGTAAGAGTCGATATGTCCGAATATATGGAGAAACACGACGTCTCAAGACTCATCGGTGCGCCTCCGGGATATGTCGGATACGATGAGGGCGGCCAGCTCACTGAGGCTGTCAGAAGACATCCCTATTCAGTCGTTCTTTTCGATGAGATCGAGAAGGCACACCCCGAGATCTTCAACACGATGCTCCAGGTGCTTGACGACGGACGTCTCACAGACGGTCACGGCAGAACTGTCGACTTCAGAAATACGATCATCATCATGACTTCCAACATCGGTGCGAGAATGCTCGTCGGAAGCGAAGGCAGAAAGATCGGCTTTGCAGTTGAAGACGAGAACGATAAGGACGAACTCTCCAGAGAGGGTCTTTACGGCGGCAAGTCCTACGACGAGGCAAAGAAGGTCGTAATCGACGAGCTCAAGAAGACATTCACTCCTGAATTCGTTAACCGTGTTGACGACATCATCTTCTTCCGTATGCTCGGCAAGGATTCCCTGATCAAGATCGTCGATATCCTCATGAAGCAGGTAGGCAAGAGGATCAGAGACCTCGGCATGGAGATCGAGCTTACAGACAGCGCGAAAGAACTCCTCGCTAAGAAGGGTTACGATCCGCAGTACGGCGCAAGACCTCTTAGAAGAGTCATTACTTCCATGGTCGAGGACCGTTTCTCAGAAGCAATGCTCGACGGCATCGTAAAGCCCGGACATCTGGCTATCATCGACGCTGTTGAGACCACGGATCCTGAGGCACTTCTTGCCCAGGGCAGTGCTGCAGAGGACGGAAAAGTCATCGTTATCAGGGATGGCGGAGAGCTTGAAATATCAAGCAATTCTGTTATTCAGGAAACAGCAGGCACAGCTCTCTGAAATGTTGTATAATACTCACGCTATCTCTTTTAAAATATGGATACACGGAGTAGATAAATGCAGGAAAACGTGAGCAATGCGGCTTCCCGCTCTAAAGCGCCGCGCGATTATGATATAGGATGCGAACCCAGTAAGTTCTATTTCGGATTTCTGGGTTCACGGATCATCGTGCCTCTGGTATGCGCTTATACGCATATCAAGGTCAAGCCTGACATGGAATTCGTTAATCACGAAGGTCCTATTATCGTTATCTCCAATCACGAATCCTACTTGGATCCGATGATCATAAACCGCCTTACCAAGGCAAGACCTGCAAACTTCGTTACCGGTGAGTTCGTATTCAGGGCACCTGCATGGGGCCACTGGTTCAAGCTCGGCGGAGCTATCCCCAAGAAGCAGTTCGTCGTTGATACTGCTGCAGTTAAGGCAATGATGCGCGTTATGAAGCGTAACGGCGTCATCATCGTCTATCCTGAGGCCACAAGACATGTCGACGGCAAGTCCGTAGGGTTCGACGACGGCGTTGCAAGACTTGCAAAGAAGGCTGGCGCTTCAGTCTATATCGCACACATCCACGGTGCTTATCTCGCATGGCCCAGGTGGTCGAGATCCGGAATGCGCAAGGGCCGTATCAGCGCCGAGTTCGTAAAGAAGATCTATTCTGACGAGGTCAAGGAATTATCCATCGAGGAGCTCCAGCAGAAGATCCTTGATGCCGTTGATTACAACGAGAACGACTGGATCCGTGAGAATCCGAGAAAGTATAAGAGCAGGAAGCTTGCTTCAGGCCTTCAGAACATCGCTTATGCGTGCCCGAGATGCGGTTCCGAGTATACGATGCAGTACATGAATTCCGGCAAGCACGACATGATCCAGTGCTCCAACTGCGGAAATGCAGCTAGATATCTTCCCACAGGCCTTATCGAGAAGGTCGATCCCCAGTGTGTCGTTTTCGACGACCTCCACAAGTGGACAGAGTGGGAGAGGGGCCTTATCGAAGAGCAGCTTAAGGCGGGCGGCTTCAAGATGGAGATGAATGCTGACCTGTTCAAGGTTTTCGACCGTTTCACGTTCGCGAAAACAGGTAAGGGCAGGATCACCATAACCGACAAGGAGATCACTTACGTCGGTACAGACTGCCCCGCAGAAGAAGGCATTCCGTACAAGAAGGGCAAGCCGATGAGAAAGTATAAGGACAGGACGCTCGACGCTTCGGCTCCTTTCCAGACCAAGGTCTTTGAGATTGATACGATGAGAGGTCTTGTCGCTTCCTACGGCAAGCATTTCGAGATCTACGACAAGGATGGAGAGCTCTACAGATTCCACGTGGACGGACAGAAAGTTTTCAAGATCCACGAGATCGTAACGCTCCTCGGAAAAAAGAAATAATTTTCACTAGAACGTTTTCAGGTAAAAAACAAGCGGGTTTGGTACATTATTCGCCAAACTCGCCTTTTTTATTGCTTTAATATATCGCGCGAAGATAGTATTCTTTTAGGGTTAGTAAATAAGGGGCGTTTTTTTTGACGTTTCCCAACAAACAGAAAATATGAATCAGGAGTGTGAGAATCCATGGCAATGTATGACAAGAAAAGCGTTGAGGATTTAAACGTAGCCGGCAAGAGAGTTATCGTCCGCGTTGACTTTAACGTACCTCTCGACAAGGAAACAGGCACAAAGATCACAGACGACAAGCGTATTAAGGGTG
>JAEFBC010000006.1 GCA_016292155.1 Saccharofermentans sp.
CTTTCTTTTCTGTATCCATACTAAAAGAACCTCCGTATTTTTCCTTGTTTGGATATAACTTTTTCCTTGTTTGGATATAATAAATCTACATTTCTTTATATTTTGTGTCAACAAACATTTTTTATAATTTTTGCAAGAATAATCTTACGCCCGTTTTTCTATTTGTTCACTTTATACACAGAAACTATTAAATCTGCTGCCTTTGAACATGATTTTTATTTTCATAAAATTCAATTTTTAATCGTAGAATTTATAGACATTATCAAATAAAATAGCGATATGAGTAAAGTGATTACAGTCTATAAATGGGAGATCAAAAAACTCTTTTCGAGTTGGCGCAGAACAGTAGCATTGTTTCTTTTGCCGGCGGTTCTGTTAATGGTCGCGTTGAATATTTTCCCTATTCTTATCAACTACATGTCTACAGGCACTATCAACAAGAAGCCTGTTACTGTTGTCGGTGCGCCTGAATCGTTCAGGACTTATGTTGAAGAGACTGTTGATGCAAGAGTATTTACATACGATTACAAGACCTATCAGGAATACGGCAAGATAATGAGCGATAAGGAGTCCTACAGAAAGCTTCTTAAGAAAGGTATGCTCGTCTGCTATTTCTACTCCGGTGATCCTAAGATCGGTTTCGATGAAGAGATCAGTAATTACTATAAGGAAGTGTCAGCCGAGAACACCGATGCTTTCAGCAGGGCTACCGTATATGTTGCATACGACGGCAACTCGTTAACATCCGAAGCAAGAGCCGAACAGTTTAAAGAAGGTGTCCTTAAAGATTACCAGGCAAGCCTCATCGATAAATTGGGTGGTGATTATTCCATCGTCGGAAGTTCACTTTTCCAGACAGACGGATTTAATCCGGTAACAGATTTTGTCGGATACAGGGTCACAGCTAACACTGCAGCTTCCAGAGTCGTTCCTGGCGTGCTCATGATAATGATGTATTACTGTGTATATTCTCTTGTAAGTGATATGTTCGCATCAGAACGCGACAGAGGATTCATGGCAAAGCTCATCATGACTCCGGTATCAAGAAGAAAGATCTATGCGGGAAAGATACTTGCGATCAATGTCATCGTCACCTGCTCCACCGTGATCACAATGCTCCTTATGTTCTTCTCTTCATGGATCAACAGGAGCAATGATGCGATGTCGCTCCTTCCGTTCGGCATGCTGCTTACGCCTTCCGAACTTCTTATCATTTTGGGAAGCATACCGGTCACAGTCCTTCTTATGACGGCAGTCTGCATCAGCGCGGTCTTCCAGTTAAGACGAATGCAGGATATAACTGTCAATCTCCAGCTTCCGCTCATCTACTTCCTTGCAGACTTCTTCATACAGATGTTCAGAGGAACAAGACCTATCACTATTGAATACTTTGTTCCGCTTCACAACACGATGGAACTTATCGCTGAGACATTCAAGGCCCAGAACAAAGCCTGGCATGTAATAGTCATATACTTATTAAATCTCGTACTTGCACTCGTTGTTTTGTCCAGGACATTCAGAAAAGAGGAAAACAAATGATCAAGGTAGTTGACGTCCACAAGAGTTATACCAAAGAGAATGAGACCATCAAAGGCGTTAGCTTTGAGGTCCATGAAGGCCAGATCTTCGGTCTCTTAGGTCCCAACGGTGCCGGCAAAACGACACTGATGCAGATGATCGCAACATTGATGAAGCCCACATCAGGCCAGATCCTGATAGACGGTTTGTCTGCCGACAAGAATCTTCTGGATATCCACAGAAAGATCGGTTTCCTCACAAACGAGATCAAGCTCGATCCTATGTCCACGCCCAACAACCTGTTTGATTTCTTCGCTGAACTCTACGATATCCCTGCAAACGAGATGAAAGACAGACGCGACCAGAGCTTTGCCAGATTCGGCATTACTCCTTTTGCAGATAAGAGGATCAACGAATTATCAACCGGTATGAAGCAGAAGATATCTATCGCCATAAGTCTTATCCACAATCCGCCGGTCATCATTTTCGACGAGCCGACGAACGGACTTGATATCCTCACTTCAAAGCAGGTAACAGACTACCTCAAAGAACTGAAGGAACAGGGTCATGCGATCATCTTATCCACACACATCTTCTCTGTTGCAGAAGATCTCTGCGACGAGATCGCGATCCTTGTCGACGGCCGCATTGCCGCTCAGGGAACAGTTGAGCAGCTGGTCAAGCAGGCAGAAGCAGAAAACTTCGAAAAGGCATTCTTTAAGATCTATGTCGAGAATCACGTTGAATAAAAGGCAGTTATGAGTACGAGACGAGGAATAAAAACGATAATAGGAAGTTTCTTCCGTAAGAGAGGGCAGATGGGCGCCGAAGCCTCAAATGCCACCTTCTTTACGTCTGTTTTCTTCGTCACGGCACTCGCTTGCTTTGCTATCTCATTCGTAGTTTGGTGGTTCCCCTATCACCTGTTCAGTGATGAGGTCTATAACATCATCGTTGTTAATTCGCCTGAGTCCTTCACAAAGTTTAACGAGGACATGCAGCCTGAATTGGATGAGATGGCAGAAGACTATGGTGACCGTTACGATTATTTCGGCAACTGGGAGAACATGGTCGATTTTGAATACATCTATGTAGGTTACGGCTGGACAGAGTTCATCTATAAAGATACCGATGCTCTCTACGACTTTGTCACCTTCGGAAAATGGATGAGAGATAACGATGCTTATCTTACTGTCGTATTCCCTAAAGATTTCGATGAGCAGATAAAGCTCAGGCAGGAAGGCAAGACTGATGAAAAGCCTCAGATCCTGACATACTACAGAACCAATTCAATGGAATATTCACAGATGAGAGAAGGCTTCATCGAGGAATATCTGAATTATTATCAGAGCACGATCCGCGAGAATTACGGTCTGAAGATTACCTCTGTTGAAGATTCCGAGATCGTCGACGATCCTATACCGACAGTCGAGAATGGTTATGGCATAAAGGCTTTTACAGATACGATGAGCAGGACCTTTGTCCCGATCCTTCTGTTTGTGATCCTTCTTTATGCTTCAATGAGCATAGGAACCAATGTCATCGCCGGACAGAAAGAGAGAGGAACCTTTACCGGTATTCTCTTAACTCCTCTTCCCAGATATGCGATCATCATCGGTTACTTAGGCGGTGTCGTATTAAAGACACTTATCCCGGCATTCATCATTGCCACCCTGGCAATTCTGCTCACACAGCAGTTCGCTATAGGTGCATTTATTTCGATTTATATCTATATCTTTGTTCTTGCGGTCTTCATCGCTTCAGTAACGATATTGATCTCAGTTATCAACGATACGGTTGTATCTGCCCAGACGGCATTCCTCCCTGTCTTCCTGATCCTGGTAGCCGTCTGCGTCACATGTATCCAGTCTGTAGCTGAAAGAGAAGACTTTTATATGTACATGCCTGTCCACGGACAGTTCTACGGAATCGGTGACGCCCTCACCGGCAGCATCAATGTGCCCGGACTTGCCGTCAGCTCATTAGCCACATTGTTCCTTTCGGCAATTATCATATTTGTCACTGTAAAACTCCTTCACAGCGAGCGCTACACGGTCTCCATCGAGACGGTCGATGCAAAGGAAGTCAGGCGTTACCGCGAGGGCGGCAGATCATCTGTTCTCGATTACTTCAACAAAGCAACAGATAACTTCAGTTACTTCATTACTGAGCTCTTTTACCCTCTCGTAGTCCTCTCCTTCTATCAGTTCCTTGCGATGATACCTGTCGTTGTCGCTTACATGAGAAAGCCTGAGTACTCTTCCTTCATCCAGGATCTCCAGAATGTCGGATCGGTCAATGATATCTTCAATAAGACATTTGAGATCTTCGGAATATTCTTCAAAGACCCGCTCTTCCTCGGCATGATGACAATAGGTTATATCCTCATTATCGTCACTTACTTTATCCATGCCGGCAGAGTCTGGAAGATCAAAGGCATCAAGAACAAGATCGGTGCATGCGGTTATCCGCTTACAAACGGAAAGCACATCGCCAGGAACTATTGTCTCGGATTCCTCTTCGGATTCCTCATGATGACAGCAACAGTCGGAATAATGCGCATGACAGGCCAGCTCACATTCGGCGGCTTTAACTTAAGCGTCTCCGGACTTGGCGCATTTATCTTCAACCTCTTCATGTGGTTCCCTCAGGGCGCATCCGAAGAGTTGATGTTCAGAGGCTACATGATTCCCGCCTTCAACAAGCGTTACAAGACTGCAGTCGGAGTTGTCGTATCCTCCATCCTGTTCTCAGCCTTCCATTCGCTCAATCCGGGCTTCACGCCGCTTGCGTCTATTAACCTCGCGCTTATTGCCGTTCTTTTCGCGCTCATATACCTCTATACCGGTGATATCTGGATGACTTCAGCCATGCACACCGCATGGAACCTCACACAGGGTAATATCTACGGACTCCAGGTATCAGGCAACCTTGCTTCCAACACGGTCGTTAAGATCGTCTACGATTCCAATGCCAACCCGACGATAACAGGCGGCACCTTCGGTCCTGAAGGCGGTCTTGCCACAACGGCTGTCACCTGCATCTGTATGGTGATCGTAATCGCATTACTTATATCAAAGTCCAGAAAAGCCCGAAAATAAATGCTTTTCGGTGTTGTCCTGAACAGATTGTTTTGCTATTATAAAAATACTTTAATAACTATACATCTTTAAGTCAGGAGGTCTCTTATGGCTAAGTACGTATTATCAGAAGCAAAGAACGGATTTAAGTTCAATCTTGTTGCAAGCAACGGAGAAGTTATCGCTTCCAGCCAGCTCTACAAGTCAATTGCAACAGCTAAAAACGGCATCGCATCTGTTACAGCAAATGCACCTGTTGCAAACATTGAGAACCAGACTGTGAAGGACTTCAAGACTGAAGTAAATCCTAAGTTCGAGGTTTACAAGGATAAGAAGGGTGAGTTCCGCTTCCGCTTAAAGGCTAAGAACGGACAGATCATTGCAACCAGCGAAGGTTATTCAAAGGTCGACAGCTGCTTAAAGGGTGTCGCTTCCGTAAAGAAGAACGCTGATTCAAAGATCGAAGAAAAGAAGTAAAACCTAACCAATTCCAACAATAAGGGGCTGTCTCTTTTAAGAGGCAGCCCTGTTTCATGTTTCGGAAATTGATGTAAACAACGCTGAAACAGCTTACTTTTTCTTCAAAGTAATGGGATCTAATAATCCAATCTTGTCGTAGATGACATCGCTGAATGAATCAGGGCCTCCTATGGGAGATATGCCCGAGCACAAAAGAACGCTGTTCCCTTTCAAATATGCACCTGCTTTAAAGTCACAATTCCCTGTTCTGCTTGCGGTTGGCTTAAATGAAATGGCATATTCATAATCGCCCTTAAAGCCCTTTTTAATCTCGCGGTCATCTTTTAAGGCAGCTGCATAGGCATCAAAATACGCCTTGGCATCACTCTGTTCATCAAAGTACATCACACTTAAAGTGCTTTCGTAAAGCACAGTATTGATCATATCTTTTGCAACGATAAGTGTCATCGCATTTAGGCCGGTCACTGCCGGATACCAGTTATTCTTGTTTAAGTAATTTTTGTATAGACTCTCCGCTTCAGCCTTGTCCTTTGAACGGTAAGCAGCAGAGGCTTCGTGTTTGTTCGAGAAAATTTTGATAGCGGTATTCACATTAACACTGTCAGCCAGTTCCATGACTCCATAAAGGCTTGCAAAGTTAATGACCATTGACGAATCAAACGGATCGTTGCTCACGCAGCCGGTAAGCAAGCCGCAAACCAGGATAATAGAAGCAACTATTGCTCTTGCAGTTCTCTTCATCTGACACCCTCCCTTAAGACTGAATGTATCTGCCTGTTATGCCTCTTCTGCTATCTCTCTTGCAACAAATACACCTGAAGCAGATGCATGTGACAAAGAATGTGTAACGCCCGATCCGTCGCCGATCACGAACAGGCCTGGATAACGTGTCTCAAGTCTGTCGTTGATCGCAACTTCCATATTGTAGAACTTAACTTCAACACCATAGAGCAGTGTATCGTCATTTGCTGTACCCGGAGCGATCTTGTCGAGCGCATAGATCATCTCGATGATACCATCCAGGATTCTCTTCGGAAGAACGAGTGACAGATCACCCGGTGTAGCCTTGAGTGTAGGTCTTACTGTTGACTCTTCGATCCTGGAAGTGTTAGATCTTCTTCCTCTCGTAAGATCGCCGAAGCGCTGGACGATTACGCCGCCTCCGAGCATATTGGAAAGCCTTGCTATTGATTCGCCGTATCCGTTGGAATCCTTGAAAGGCTCAGAAAAATGCTTTGACACGAGCAGAGCAAAGTTCGTGTTCTCTGACTGGAGCTCCGGATTATCGAAGCTATGGCCGTTTACGGTAACGATACCGTTCGTATTCTCGGTAACCACATAGCCGTATGGATTCATGCAGAATGTTCTTACCTTGTCTTCGAACTTCTCCGTACGGTAAACGATCTTACTCTCATAGAGCTCAGATGTGAGATCAGAGAATACTACCGCAGGAAGCTCAACTCTGACACCGATATCAACTCTGTTGGAATATGTCTCGATATCAAGCTCGTTGCAGACCTTCTCGATCCACTTGCTTCCCGAACGTCCGACTGAGACGATGCACTTCTTACAGGTGTAAGACTCACCGCCGCACTCGACTTCATATGTGCCGTCATCCAGGATCTTAAGATCACCAACCGGTGAATTGAAGAAGAAATCGACTTTATCCTTAAGAACGTTGAAGATATTTCCAAGCACCTGATAGTTCTTATCCGTACCAAGATGTCTTACGGATGCGTCGAGGAGATGGAGCTTATTCTCAAGACATATCTTCTTAAATGAAGATCCTGCCGTCGTATAGAGCTTTGTTCCCTCTCCGCCGTTTGCAAGGTTGATGCCGTCGACATACTTCATGAGTTCTAGAGCCTTTTCCTTGCCGATATGCTCGTACAAGGTTCCGCCGAAATCATTTGTGATGTTGTATTTGCCGTCAGAGAACGCGCCGGCGCCGCCGAATCCGCGCATGATCGCACAGGAATGGCAGTTAATGCAGCTCTTTACTTTATCTCCGTCAATGGGACACTTACGCTCTTCAAGAGGCTTTCCCGCTTCGAAAACAGCGACTTTAAGATCAGGCCTCAAATTAACTAGTTCATAGGCAGAGAATATTCCGCCCGGGCCTGCGCCGATAATGATTACATCGTAATTATTCATAAAAAGCTCCTTTGCAAGCAAGGATTACACTTAATTATAGAATTAAGTCAGAACTCTTTCAAATACCGCAAAGGCCAAATCTCAGGCAAAAAAACAGGCTCCGTTACCCGCCGGAGCCTGTATCAACAAAGAGAATAAGTAACCGTCAGTTTTCAGTCGGTTTTTCCATAACAGATATGCCTTTTCCGACAAGTACCGGAATTTCGTCCTTCGAGAACAACGTCATCATGAAATCGGAATGAGCTTCTTTTTCATTAATGCGCTTAAGCCATTCGGGCTCCGTGTTCGCATCATCAACAAACGCCATGCCTTCCACCATATCGCCATTCGGATTACGGATTATCTGACCCCAGCCGTAATTATCCGGTGTTCCGCCGACGAACAGAATGGTCTTATAACCGTTTTCGCCGTCCTGCTCGTAACGGAAAACATCTGTGGCGCTGCACTTATCAGTAATATCTATCGATTTGCCGTTAAGGACAAAGTAGAGGCGGCCGTCTTTGACCTGAGCCCAGGGTTCATAATTACTGAAATCGTACTCGGTAGATATCTTGTATATCTGAGCTCCACCTTCTCCAGAAAAAGATGATTCCTCCACAGAAACGGTCAGATTATTAAATCTCGTTGTGAAGGCCGCATATAACGTCTCCGCTGCCTTAACAACGGCCTTTCTGGTACCGGGCACAAGCATTATGACTGCTACCGCTGCTGCAGCTGCAGTAACCGGAGCAATCCATGTCTTCTTAGCCCTCTTCTTCCCCATCAGTCCGGCACGGATCTCTTCCTGCCGTTCTTCATTCATTACTACTTTATCGAATGTATCTTTCATTTTTCTATTCCTCCAACCTGATCCGCAAACGCTCCTTGCCTCTGCTTATCCGCACAGCTACAGCGGATTCAGAAAGCTTTAATATCCTGCTGATCTCCTTATATGAGTAACCGGCATAATAATGCAGATAAATCGGTACTCTGAACTGTTCTTCCAGGCGCATAAGTTCATCGAAGACAGCCTTATTCTGTTCGTTAAAACCGACATAATACTGCAGATGCCAGTCTTCGGAATCAAGATCGATATCATTTCTTGCCGAAGACTTCAGACGATCCTTACACTTATTGGCCGTCATGGTCAAAAGATATGCTTTCTCGTTCCTGTTCTCGAAAAACATATGCTTATCCAGAAGCTTCGAGAACACTTCCTGAACTACATCTTCAGCATCGTGCTTCGAACCCAGGTATGAGACTGCAAACTTGTAAAGATCATTCGAATAAAGGTCGAACAGTCTTACGACGTCTTCATTTTTCAAATCCTAAACCTCCCGTACAGATTTGAGATCTCACTATATTAACGACTCAGGTTTTCGTATTCTTACATTGTCACACAAAAAAATTCAAAAGATTCCCTTATTTGGTTTGCCTTTATGCAATTGTCAGTCAAAAAATCGGGCAACAATTGCATAAAAAGCCGTTTTTGTGCAATTGTCAGGCACTTTTCAGGCCAACAATTGCACGGACACTGTATCGCACAAAAATCACTTATACGGTCTTTTTGACCCTTATCGCATATGTAAGAGGAATTGCAATGATAATGGCGGCTCCCGCCTGGATAAGATTAAATACAACTGAACCTGCAGCTGCGGCAACATCGTAATAGAGAGTCTCGAAAACAAAATATCCTGCAACCATGATAAGTTCGGCTGCTACAGATGCCATAAGCCTTATGACAAATCCCATAGCCTTCCTGCCGTGAGCCTTGGTCATTATGAGTGCCGCAACAAGTCCCATAAGACCTTTTATAAAGAATGTCGGAGCAATATACATGGGATAACCGGCGATAAGGTCGCTTAAAGCTGATCCTATTGCACCAGGGAAAAACGCGGCAGGGCCGATAAAATACGAAGCGATGAGTATTACTCCGTCACCCAGATTGATATATCCGATTGCTGTGGGGATCCTTATCTGTGTGCCGATGAATACCAATGCGGCGAAAACACCGCATAAAGCGGTAAGACGGAGCTTTGATCTCGATTTTGTTTTCGCATTCTCAGTCATACGTCACCTCATAAACGATCTGAGATCTATAGGATCTGAGCAGATATTAACAGCTCCGTTCTCCAAAAGAAACTCCCGGGTCCTGTAACCCCACGTACAGCTTATTATATCAAGTCCGCTGTTTTGTGCAGTCTTTATATCCGTATCAGAATCACCGATGTAGACCGCTTCGCTGTTATCAACGCCGAGAGATGTAAGGCATTTCTCAACGGGCACTGCCGAAGGCTTTCTCTCCACGCCTTCCATTGAACCTCTGACATAGTCGAAAAGTCCCGGGAAGAAATGCTCTATAAGCTTTTGAGCAGGCTCATCGTTCTTGTTGGTGATGCAGGCAAGCATCATTCCGTCTGACTTAAGACGTGTCAGCACTTCCAGGATGCCGTTATACGGATGAGTCTTCTCGAGATAATGGGAATCGTAATATGAGATATTGTCTTTAAGAAGCCTCGTCTTCAGCTCTTCAGTGTAGCTTCCGGGAGATGCGGTAAGGCTTCTTTCGATAAGCTTTGTGACGCCGTTTCCGATATAGGTCCTTACCTGCTCTTCTGTCTGCGGCTCTAAGTTATTCATTCTTCTTGCAGCATTGAGACTTAAAGTAAGCCCGCCCAGAGTATCCAGGAGGGTTCCGTCAAGGTCAAAGCATGCAAGTCTGTATCTCATTCTGATATGCCCTTTAATAAAAAGTTCTGACTTTAGGACAAGTCGCGAGAGATTATAGCACGATTACCCGCTCATTCAATATCAGGTTATAGAATTAGGCAACTTGTAATGCTAACATTTATCCAAAAGAAACTATCAGAGGTGAAAAATGGCAATTATCAAGTTTAATACAATGGAATTAGGCATTTACGACACAGACGTCGTCGTATCCGCGATTACCCAGACCAGCACTTCCAACGGCAAGCCGATGGTAAAGATTACCTTAAGTGACGGCGAAGACAGCATTACAGCGATCCAGTTTGATACCACCAAGAACGATCTGGCTTATATCGGTGTCGAGGAAGGCATTACGGCGCTTATCAGGCTTGAGATCACTGAATATAAGGGCAGCAAAAGCTATAAGATCGTAAATATCAACCCTGTTAAGCTCCCCGAAGACGAGCTTAAGCAGCTTATAAAGCTCCCTCCCGAAGATCCTGCCAAGCTTGCAAATGACATCATAATGCTCATCAAGCAGTCTTCCGGCAGAGCATATGACATGACGACCATTGATGTTCCAGAAGATGATTTCTCACTTACTGCGCTGTCTGTAAGGATCATTAAGTCCAGACTGGCTGATTTTACAAAGTCATCAGCTGCCAAGGCCATGCATCACAATATCTACGGCGGCCTTGTATATCACACATTCAGAATGATCAAAGCCGCATATGCTATGTGCGAAGTATATACGCTTCTTAACAGGGAGCTTCTTGTCTGCGGCACTGCGCTTCACGATATCGGCAAGCTCATCGAGATGAAGACTACGGACACAGGCATCGCCACATATACAGATATGGGCAATCTCTTCGGTCATCCCCTCTTGGGTATCGAGATGATCGACCACGAAGTCTGGAACAAGAACCAGGCTAACGGCGGAAGGTCTTATAATCCTGAGCAGATCGCCATGATCAAGCATATGCTCGCATCCCACCACGGCCAGCCTGAATGGGGCGCGATCAGAGTGCCTTCCACACCTGAAGCCATGGTGCTGCATGAACTCGATATGATCGACTCGCGCATGTATATGTTTGAAGAGAACTTCAAGGATATGCCTTCCGGCAGTTCGAGCGACCCTATCTTCGGCATCGCAGGCGACGGCAAGGCTGTTATCTACAAGAATTCATTCAGCGATTACGAGTAATATCTCAGGCGTAGCTTAACTGCTGGCTGTTTCCAAGGGCATCGGTGTAGTAAAGGATCTTATTTGCTTCATCGAGTCTTTCAAACTTGCCGAACTGCAGAACATCGTATTTGTTATCTGCCGTTTTGAGATCGAGCCCCTCGTAATAATTTGCCCAGAATCTCGGTAAGAGGGGTACGGTAATATCATTTAACGGGCAGCCGGATTCTGTACGCCAATCGGCACTCATCATGAAATAATCAAAACGCAGGTAATCGATATTCAGATATGACTTTAATGACCATGTCGCATCGACATGGTAGCTTTTGCCGTCAACGATCACATATGTCCATGCATGACACACGTTATCTTCATACGTGCCGATATTTAATGCCTCAACGCCTGCCTGCATCAGAAGATATGCATAGATGCTCGAAATGTGGTCACATACACCGGTCTTAAGCTGGAAAGCCTTATAATCCGCGCCGTCGCCTGTCTCAGACGGATTAACTTCACCGTATGTAAATGTGGATTCCATGTAGTCGTAGAGCTTAAGCACTTTCTCGAACTCATTATCGTCAGGTTCGAGCCATTTGTTTAAGATCTCTTCGATCTCAGCTTCATACTGCTTTTCTCTGATAACGAATTCTTCAGCGGGCATATTCAGATATATCCTGCCGGTTCCGTTCTCGAAAGGTACAGAGCCATCTTTACTCTTCCCTGATACCTTCATGCATGCGGCCGGGAAAAGATTATTTAAGGTACCGTCATCGGTAGCCCACTTATACGCTTCCTCGCTCGCGCATTCGAAAGTATCCCTGCCTTCACGGAGCGCGTCTATGAGGTTATACAAAGCCTCATAATGTTCCTTAGGAATGATGTCGCCGAGCTTCTTTGAATACAGATGCGGATTAAACTCATATTTATTCTCTGCAACAGGTTCTTCTGTTGCCGGAAGCTCTTCTGATTCTGTCAGTACGATCCTTTCACGCTCAGTTGTTTCTGTGACAGAAGATGTTGTCACATCAGATGGCTTTGCGTTATTGCATGCAGTAAGCAGGATGGCGCCCGCAAGGATTAACAATGCAGTCTTTTTGCTTTTCACTAGTATTTCCATTTCGAAGATTCAATTTCAGATATCGTAGCGGAGTTCTTTATCTTCGCCTTCCATTGTCCTGTAATGAAGGATCTTGTTCTCTTCATCCAGCGAGACAAATGTACTGAATGTTCTTATGTTGTAACTATTATCAGTTGCGGCATAAGATACATCCGTGTATCTTACCCATATTCCCGGAAGAACATCTACTGTAAGGTCCGCTACAAGGCAGTTATCGGAATTTCTTTCGGCGTCACTCATCATGAAGTAATCAAGATAGACTTGCTCCATACCGGCGTAATTATCTAATAATGCCCATGTCGTATCGATATGGTAGCCTTTTCCGTTTATCGTCACATATGTCCACGCGTGGCACAGGCCGTCATATGTGCCGCACGGCAGAGCGTCAACGCCAACCTGCATGAGCAGATAAGCATACACGGCCGCGAAATTGATGCATTGGCCGGTCTTCTTGACAAAAGTCTTGTAAACATAGTTATCCCATTGAACGACTTCATGCTCATAAGTGTAGTTCTTAGCGACATATAAGTAGAGCTTGAGGGCTTTCTCGAAATCCGTATCGTCTTTCTCGACCGTGCTGTTGATGATATCGACGATCATTGCTTCAAAGTCGGCTTCTCTCTTTTTCCACTCATCGATATCCGTTTTGTATGTGATCTTGCCCGTGCCATTTTCGAAAGCAGGAGATCCGTCGGAGCTTTCAGCATTGAACTGAAGTCCTGCTGCAGGGAAAAGACAGCACATAATGGTGACATCCGTAACCCACTTATACGCTTTTTCATCAGCGCACTTGAAAGTGGTCTCGCCTGCTCTTAATGCGTCGCAAAGGCTGTACAGGGCATCCCAGTGTTCCTGAGGCACAGTCTTGGCAAGCTGAGCCGAGTAAACATGAGGATTGAATTCGAATTTACCTTGAGTCTCTTC
>JAEFBC010000260.1 GCA_016292155.1 Saccharofermentans sp.
CACAATATGATCAGTGAAGGATAATTTCTTATATGCAGCAGTGATTTCATTCAATTCTGAAATCTTTCCGGCTCCCTAAACAACAAACAAATGTTCTATTCATATGATAGAACTAGACCGATTGTTTGTCAACTATGAAGTATAAAAGAGCCTTATTCAATTACATGATAACTTCTGTTATCCGCGTTCCTTAAGCATAAAGATTATGCTATCGCAAAGCCGCCCTGTTACGGGCAGCCCTGTTGTTCTTGTGATAGCTTGTTCTTATCAGATCTTCGGGAAAGAAAGAGTTGCCTTGAAAAGGTCTCCGTCAGTCGTTAATCTGAGTTTGCCGTTCTGAAGTTCAGCGAGGTTGCCTGCGATAGAAAGGCCCAGGCCGCTGCCTTCGGTGTTTCTGGAAGAATCGCCTCTGGTAAATCTTTCCATGAGTTCTTCTTCAGTCATGTTAAGCTGTTCTTTCGAAGTGTTCTTGAATGTGAACACAGCATCCGTCCCTTCATCCTTAAGGTCAACATATACTCTCGTTCCGGGCAGTGAATACTTGCAGATATTATTCAGAAGATTATCGAAGATACGCTGCATTCTTCTGCCGTCAGCCAGTATCCTGACAGGCTCATCGGGCACTGATGTTATGAGAGTCAGATTATACTGCCCGAACTTCTCTTCATATTCTCCTGCGCACTGCGAGATAAAGACCTGAGCATCACAAGGCTGAAGATCCACTTCGAGATTTCCGGTGGATGCTTTCGATGCTTCCACGAGGTCTTCAAGAAGGGTCTTAAGTCTCTTGGACTGTCTTACGAGAACCTCAGAATATTCCTTTGTCTTCTCTGTGTTCTTTTCTTCTTTCGAGATAAGATCAGCATAATTAATTATCGATGTGAGAGGCGTTTTGATATCGTGAGAAACGTTAGTGATAAGCTCAGTCTTCATCCTCTCGCTCTTTAATTTTTCTTCAACGGCGATCTTCTGCGCAGCAGCCATGCTGTTGAGATTTACCGCATGCTTCTTTATCTCGGGAAGCATCATTTTCGTATCGATAACGTGATCGAAATGTCCTTCAGAAAGTTCCTGCGCACCCTTTTTGAGCCTGTCAATCTGAAGCGTTATAAGGATCAAAGCAGGTAAAACCGTAAACGGCGCCAGGAATAAAAGAACAGCTTCAAATCTCCAGCTGTGTGCTCCGATCACTATAAGCCAGAAGAACATCAGTCCCACGAATACCAATATAACTTTCCATAAGAGTCTCATATTCTTGATTACGGTCAATAAGAATCTTCCGATAGCTTTAATACCCTTCCAAAGAAGCATAAGGATCTTACAGATCAAGGTATTCTTGATCAATGTCTTCGTCTTGATCCTTACGGCAAAGCTCATACAGAGCAAAGGTAAAAACAGGCTGCAGAAAAACAAGAGTCCAATGCCGACTTCATCATGGGAAGAACCTCCTAATGAAATAAGCGCCAATGAGAAGAACACGTAGATAGTCATAAGGAGATCAAACGGGACCTTATGGAAAAACCACGGAACGATCTCATCTTTCTTCGGTCTTCTTCCTGCCACGCTCATGAGCGCAACAAAACTGACGATCATTAACACTAACGTCAATACAGCTATCAGGTAGATACCGATCTTAAGCGAATAGAGAAGATGATGTGCCGTAGAATAAATGCGGTAAACATCTAGTATGCCGCTGTTGGGATTAATTCCACCTTCAACAATATAGTATTCTGTGTAGTAATTATTTTTATGGAGGTCCTCATAAATAGAAAAATCAGAAGATATGCCTGTAATCTCATAAAAACTGGTTCCGGACTGCGTGGGCGGTAATACGCACACATAGATCCTGTATGGATATGAATCAAGTTTAGTCGTCGATCTTGTCAGGACATTTCTGTGACTGTCTAAGATCTTGAATGAAAAGCTGCCATAATCAGATGCAGTCTGGCTGTCAAATTTTCCTTTATTCTGATTAAAGTTTCTGTCAAACGCCTCATAAGCCGATCTGACTGTCATGCTCTCCAGATTCTCGTTCAGGATATCTTCTTCGCTTTTCAGATAATAGTCACTGCTGATCATATAAGCCGCGCCAAGAACAGACAGCGCAAGCATTATGGCAGACAATATCACTCCCGCATAGAGTAATCCCTTGCCGACATATGTCCTGAAAAAATTCCTCATATCAATTCCCCTTTTGGATCTTATACCCCTGACCGAAAACCACTTTAATATATCTCGGATCAGCAGGATCGATCTCTGTCTTCTCCCTTAAATGTCTTATATGAACCGCTACAGTATTGTCAGCACCCATCGGGTCTTCGTGCCAAACCTCCCTGTAGATTTCTTTCGGCGAGAATACTCTGTTCGGATTCTCCATCAGGAGCTTTAAGATATCGAACTCCTTTTTGGTCAGAGAGATATTCTCGCCATCCAAAGTGACCGTCCTTGCATCATAGTCAAGTTCAAGTCCGCCAATGGTAAGCACAACTGAAGATTTCTTTGCCCCGGCGCCGAGGCTCAAATATCTTCGAAGCTGCGACTTTACCCTGGCGCACACTTCCAAGGGACTGAAAGGCTTTGTTATATAATCATCTGCTCCCACATTAAGTCCCAATACCTTATCTGCATCTTCACTCTTGGCAGTAAGAAGTATTATCGGGACATTTGAAAATCCCCTTATTTGCGACATCGCTTCTATACCGTTCATTATCGGCATCATTATGTCCAAAAGCACAAGATGTATCTCATTTTCTCTTACTACATCCACTGCTTCCTGTCCGTTGTGAGCCTCGAACAGCACGTAATCAGGATCGTTAAGATATATTTTGAGCGCATTAACGATATCCTTCTCGTCATCACAGATGAGTATGTTTGCCATCAGTTCCCCTCCTCGAGTTAATGTTATTCTATCCTTCCCCTGATTAAGATAACATAAATAAACTTCTTAAGATTTAATTAAGTTTGATTATTTCGGGGTATTTTCCATAAAAAGAAAACCCTCGAAAACTAATATTTTCAAGGGTTCCATTTATGAAGTCTGAAGTTTTGGGAATTAAGACTGCCATTCCCTCTCAGCATCAACCACGTTATCGCAGATAATGGCTGCCGCAGCCATAATGTCTTTATAACTCTCATCGAAGACCATAACCCTGTATTCATCGTTCACGACCTGGCTTGAAGTGTCGATACGGCCTATGGTAAGAGCGCCGACTTTAATATCAAAATCAGAGCCCATAAGATTCCCTGTTATCAGGAAATCCTGTCCGTTAAGCGTTCCTTTAAGTTCAGGATTTGTGAGCTTGATCCTCCTCTTTATCTTTCCTATATCCTTGCCATCCACACTGATAACGTATTCAGGCGGGACAACCACAGCCTTTTTCTTAAGTCTGACTGCTTCTTTGCCGTCCTTAAGGATCGAGAAATTATGCCTCGTAATATCACCTTCGACGTGATACACGACCTCATTATTCTCATCGAACATATCGAACTTGGGCTTTAAAGAGATTGCCTTCTGCTTCATATAAAACTCGAGCGCACGCCCCGTTGAAGTCTTCATGGAAGCACTTACTCTGCTCTCGGTAATATCCTCACCGTTCTCAAGACTCACCAGAACCTCTGCAAGTTCATCGACAGCATGATCTGCATCCGACTGGTTCTCGTCCTTATATCCCATATAAGTGCCGGCTGTAAAATCCGCAGCTGCATGCACACTGCTTACGCCTTCCGATCCGATCTTGCCTGCTATGATGTTCTTGCCGTCGACGCGCACGAAAAGATCGTACTTCAGCGACACATGTTCATATAAGACCGCCTCATAATCTCCGA